>DATHSP010000094.1:0-10028 GCA_035464075.1 Thermoleophilia bacterium
GGTGGCGCGCAGCAGCAGCTCGTCGCCGAAGCGAGCGCCCAGCGTCGCCACGGCGTTCAGGCTGCGCGCGCTCACCGCCCCGCGGCCGGTGGTGACGTCGGTCACGGTGACGTCGGCGTCGAAGGCGGCGGCGGTCCGCACGAGGAGGGCGGCCGGTCGGGCGTGCAGGCCCAGCCGGGTGTCGAGCGTGACCCGCAGGGTTGGCCCTGCGAGCGGGATGGCCTCGGCCGGCCCCGCCTTCCGGGCCGGTGGCTGTCGCTCAGTCTTCGTCTCCGCCACTGGTCGCTCCGGCCCCGGGGACGGCGTCGTCGCCCCGGGCGTCGCTCCGCCGTCCGTCTGTCGCGGGGCCAGCTGGGCGACCTTGGCGCCCAGCGCCGCCTCAGCCTCGTCGGCGACCCGCTCGAGCGGGTCGCCGAGGGAGGCCGCCACCGCGGCCGCCACCGCGCCCTCCACGAACGGTGCCGCCACGAGACGGACGCGGGCCCGGCGCTCCTCGGGGAGCAGGTCAAGGGCCATCTCGGCCGAGAGGACGGCGCTGCCGAGGTCCATGAGGACCAGGACGCCGTCCTCCGACCAGACCTCCTCGATCGCGCCCAGCACGAGCATCGCGTCGGTCCCGAGTATCGGCTCGGTCCCGAGAACCGCGTCGGTCTCGGCCGCCGCATCGGTCTCGGCCGCCGGATCGGTCCCGACTGCCGCATCGGTCCCGAGGGCCACGTCGGTCGCGAGCGTCGCGTCGGTCTCGAGCGCCGCATCGGCCCGGACCGTCGCCCCGGCCCCGTCCAGACCCCCGGCGACGGCGATCCGCAGCCCGCCCCCGGCCACCTGGGCCGCGAGCTCCGCCGCCCCCTCGGCGAGCTTGGCGCTGTGGCAGACGAGGACGAGCCCGACCACGGTCACGCCCCGGGCTGCGGTGGGGCCTCCACGGCGGGCGCCTCGCTCGTGACGAGCGTCTCCGCGGCCGTCCGCATGAGGAGCCAGGCGGACGTCGCCCCGGGGTCCTGATGCCCGGCGCTCCGCTCGCCCAGGTAGCTCGCCCTGCCCTTGCGGGCGACCAGCGGGATCGTCCCTTTCATCCCGCGCTCGGCGGCGTCCGCCGCCTGCGAGAGTGCCTCGCTCGCGGCGAGTCCCGCGGCGGCGGCGGCGCGCAGCGCCGCCGCCGCCGGCACCAGCGCGTCGACCATCGTCTTGTCCCCGACCTCAGCCTTGCCGCGGGCCTGGACGCCCGCCACGCCCGCGTCGATCACCCGCGCCCACTGCTGCGGCGTGAGCCCCGGCGCCGCTTCGGGCGCAGCGTTCGTCTGCGGCGATCCGCCACCGGTCTCCGGGCCGGGCGACTCCTCGCCGGTCGTCTTCCCCATCTCCAGGAAGAGCGTGCCGTAGAGCGGCCCCGCGGCGCCTCCGACGGTGGACACGAGCGTCATCCCCACCCCCTTCAGCAGCGCGCCGGTCGCGCCCGCGGCGAGTGCGTCGAGCTTGGCGAGCACCGCCTGCATGCCGCGGTCCATGTTCACGCCGTGGTCGGCGTCGCCGATGGCGGCGTCGAGCTCCGTCAGGTACTCGCGCTCCTCGGCCACCGCCGCGGCGAACGCACGCAGCCAGGCCGCGACCCCCGCCGTCGAGATGGTCGCGCTCACGCGCCCCACCGCAGTCCCGGGGTGTCCACCGGCGCGTCCCAGAGCGCCGTGAGCTCGTCGTCGAGCCGCAGCAAGGTGATCGAGCAGCCGGCCATGTCGAGCGAGGTGATGTAGGAACCGACGAGGTTGCGGGTGATGGTGATGCCCCTGCCGTCGAGCAGCCGGTGCAGCTCGTTGAAGACGAGGTACAGCTCCACGAGCGGCGTGCCGCCCATGCCGTTCACGAAGGCGAGCACGGCGTCGCCGGCGTCGAACGGCAGGTCGTCGAGCACCGGCGTCGCCAGCATCTCGACGGCCTCTCGCGCGGTGACGACCTCGCGCCGCTCTCTGCCGGGCTCGCCGTGGATGCCGATGCCGAGCTCGATCTCGCCGGGGCCGAGCTCGAACGTGGGCTTGCCGGCCATCGGGGTGGTGCACGAGGTCAGGGCCAGCCCCATGCTGCGTCCTTCGGCGTCGACCCTGCGGCAGAGCCCGGCCACCTCGCTCAGCGGCCGGCCCTGCTCGGCCGCCGCCCCGCAGACCTTCTCGGCCAGGACGGTCGCGCCGACGCCCCGCCGGCCGGCCGTGTACAGGCTGTCCTGCACGGCCACGTCGTCGTCGATCACGACCTGCTCGACGGTGATGCCCTCGTCCCGGGCCAGCTCCGCGGCCATCTCGAAGTTCATGACATCGCCGGTGTAGTTCTTGACGATGTGCAGCACGCCGGCGCCGCCGTCCACAGCCTGCGTGGCGGCGAGCATCTGGTCGGGCGTCGGCGAGGTGAAGACCTCGCCCGGGCAGGCCGCGTCGAGCATGCCCGGGCCCACGAACCCCCCGTGCATCGGCTCGTGGCCGGAGCCCCCGCCCGAGACGATCGCCACCTTGCCGGGCACGGGCGCGTCCGAACGCACGATGAAGGCGGGGTCGGTGGACACTCTGAGCCTGTCGCGGTGCGCCGCCGCGAACCCTTCCAGCGCCTCGCGCACGACGTCCTGAGGCCGGTTGATGAGCTTCTTCATCCTTCCTCCCCGTTGTCAGTGCTCCAGGTCAAGCGGACGGCCGGCGGCGTGTCGGCGGCCGTCCGCGCGACCCGCACCGCGTCCTCGAGCGCCCGCGCCCACTCGTCGCGCTCGGTGAGCGCCCACGCGGCCGTGTCCTCGAGGCCGTGGGCGTCGCGCCAGGTGACGCGGAGCAGCGGTCTGACCGAGTACCTGCCGGCGTGCCGCTTGGTGGTGTCCACATGCAGGACGGCGGCGAGCGGGATCACCAGCCGCCTCTCCGGCGACCACATGTCGAAGCGCAGTTCTTCGGCGGTGAGGATCAGCACGCCGTCGCCGCGCAGCTGACCGCGGCCGGCCGACACGACCCCGTAGAACTGGGTCATGGGGGCGACGCGCAGGGTCTCGGTCCCGGACCGGGCGGCCGCCTCCATCGCCTCCGGCAGGCGGCGGCGCGCCAGGCGGGCGATGAACCACATCGTGACCGCCGAGATGACGAAGGCCAGCGCCACCGCCGCGAGCAGCCAGAGCAGCATCGTCGTCACGGAGCGGCCGTCCCTTCGTCAGACGCGGCGCTCGGCGACGAGCCGGGCGAAGTGCTCGAACGAGCGGTCGTACGTGCGCTCGCCGCCGGCGTCGAAGACGCAGCCCGGCAGCTCGCGCATGCGCAGGTGGTACCGCACGCAGTCGCAGCACACCCCTTTGCGCGCGCACGGCTCGTACGTGCAGGTGCACCGTGTGAGGTTGTTCTCCTTGTCGCAGTCCATGGCTCCGACTCTACCGGCGTTCGCCGCCGCAGGGAACCGCGGCCTCCCGGCGTTGTCAGGACAGGCGACACCCCGCCGCTGACCTTGACCGCCCATTGCGCGCGACGGTAGGTTGTGAAGACCGAAACCGGCGTAAGTCGCCGGGCGGCGATTGGCGGTGCGGCGCCGGCACTCGCGCACGCCGCGCCACGACAAGGGGGGAGCCGTGAAACGTCTGACCATGCCGATTCTCCTGGCCTGCCTGGCCCTGTTGCTGCTGCCCGCTGCGGCGAGCGCGCTCTCCTACGAGGAGGCGGTCGACCAGCTCGTCGCCGACGGCTACACGGTCGACATCGTGGAGTACCTGACCGGGCTCGGCACCGACCCGCTGCTCGGCTTCCGTATCGCCGGCTCGTGGGCCGAGCACGACGCCTCGTTCTACGTGCGCGACGAGCTCGAGGCGATGGGCCTGTCCGACGTCCGCCTCGAGCCCGTGCCCGTGGACGCGTGGGACTTCAAGGGCGCCCGCGTGGTCGTCGGCGACCGCGAGATGGTCGCCTCGTCGTTCGCCGGCGTGCCCGGCAGCGGCGGCGAGATCACGGCTCCGCTCGTCTACGTCGGCACCGGCACGCGCCAGGAGTTCGACGCCGTCGGCGACGTCACCGGCAAGCTGGTCCTCTGCGACATCGAGCTCGACGACATCTGGCTCAACTTCGTCGGCCATGAGGCCACGCTCCGGGGCGCTCTCGGCGTGATCATGACCTACGGCGAGAACACGTGGCCGTGGTACGCCTTCAACGAGGACACTCTCGGGGGCAACGACGCCGAGTACGACGACGACTGGGTCTCGATGGTGTACGTGTCGAAGCGCGACGGCGACTGGCTCAAGGAGCAGCTCGCCGCCGGGGCCGTCACGACGACGATGTGGAACGACGTCACGCTGACCCTCGCCGAAGACGGCGGCGTCGGCTACAACGTCGTCGGCGTGCTGCCGGGCGCCGACCCGTCCGCCGCTCCCGTGCTGCTCTGCTCGCACCTCGACGTCCACTTCCGCGCCGGCCTCGACGACACCGGCGCGGTCGCCAACGAGCTGCTCACGGCGAAGGCCATGATGCTGAGCGGCGTGCAGCCGCAGCGCACCACCATCTTCCTCTTCACCTGCGCCGAGGAGTACGGCTACACCGACTGCTGGTACGACTGGGCGATCGGCGCCTGGTACGCGATCACGCAGGAGCACCCCGAATGGGCCGGCGAGCTTGCCTTCATGCTGAACATCGAGCTGATGGCCGAGTCCGACGCGACGTTCCTCATGCGCTGTGCGGCCGACGTGGCGCCCTTCCTCGAGGCCGTCGCCGAGGCCTCGAGCGACGTGCTGCCCAACGACTTCGTGGTCGAACCGACGCCGAGCACCTGGACCGACCAGTGGAGCTTCAACGCCAGCGGCGTGCCGACGGTCACGACCTCGGCCGGCGGGCCGGAGTACGACACCTACTACCACACGAACTTCGAGACCAAGGAACGGGTCGACCACGGTTATCTCGGTGGCATCGCGAAGTGGAACTACCGCGTCCTCCAGGGTCTGGACGAGGGCGTGCTGCCGTACGACATGCGCGCCCGCGGCACCCAGCTCATCAAGACCATCAAGCCGGGCAGGCTTGTGCGCGCCGGCGTAGACCGCAAGGCGGCGAACGAGTTCAAGCGGGCGGCGGAGAAGTTCCGCCACGCCGCCCTGAAGTGGAACCTGCGCAAGGACAAGGTTCCCGGGTGGCACGTCGCCGAGGTCAACGAGATGCTCGTCTACCTCGAGAAGATCGTGAACCAGAGCTTCACGGGGCGCGACTCGTGGGACTTCAACGCCTACCAGCACGAGCAGCCCGTGATCGACGCCATCTACCTGAAGCAGGCGATCAAGGCGGCGAAGGCCGGCAACACCACGGTCGCGATGCGCGCGATCAGCTGGTACGTCGGCATCAACTGGTACGCGAGCCTCTTCAGCCCCGAGGTCTGCAAGGCCGACCTCGCCCGGCACGCGCTCGACTACGAGCACGTGACCTGGGGTGCGCTGGGCTCGCCGTCGCTGCTGCCCGACTGCATCGACGAGTACATGTACCTCGAGGCGGGCGACTGCGAAGCGGCGCTGCCCGGCCTCCAGGCCAATCTGACGATGGTGCAGGAGGACCTGCGACGGCGTGTGGCGGAGACCACCGAGACCCTCGAGTACCTGACCGCGGAGCTCCAGGAGCTCTGAGTCGCAGGCGGCTCTGAGGCGCGCCGCGTGGCGCGACGCGGGCCGGAGGGGCCGGTCGCCACGGCCGGCCCCTCCGGCCCTCGGCGCGCAGGGCTGTAGGGAGTCGCGCGGCGGACGCGAAGAGGGGCGGCGGCCCTGCGGGCCGCCGCCCCTCTCGTCGTTCAGCGTCGTTCAGACGTCACGCGTCGTCACCGCGAGCCTCATTCGGCCGGCGGGAGCAGCACGCTGTCGATGACGTGGATCACGCCGTTGGCGGTCTCGATGTCGGCGGTGATCACCATGGCGTCGTTCACATAGACGGCGCCGTCCTTGATGGTGAAGGTGAGCTCGGCGCCCTGGACGGTGGCCGCCGTCATGCCGTCGCTGAGGTCGGTCGACATGACCTTACCGGGCACGACGTGATAGGTGAGGATCTGGGTCAGGTCGCCCTGCGGGTCCTCGAGCAGCGCGTCGACGGTACCCTCGGGCAGCGCGGCGAACGCGTCGTCGGTCGGCGCGAACACCGTGAACGGGCCTTCGCCCTTCAGCGTGTCGACGAGTCCCGCCGCCTCGAGAGCGGCGGTCAGCGTCGTGAAGGAACCCGCCGCGATCGCCGTGTCGACGATGTCGGGCTGCGCGGGCTCGGGCGTCGGCGACGTCGCGCCGCCGGTGCCTTCGTCCGCGTCGTCGCCGCAGGCGGCGAGCACGAACGGCACGGCCACGATCAGCAGTGCTGCGATGAGGATCATCCAGCGTTTCATCGGTCTACCTCCCTGGTGGCGGCCCCGGCGACCTGATGTCGCCTCGAGGGTCCCGCCCAAAAGCTTTATGCCAGAGATGTTTCCGCACGCAACTATCTTCAAACCATGAGAGAGGGGCGGCGGCCGTCCGGCCGTCGACCCCCCTCGACCCCCGGCGTCGCGGTGCGGCGTGGGGACCAGCGTCAGGGGACCAGCACGCCTTCGACGACGTGGATCATGCCGTTGGTGGCCTCGACGTCGGCGTCGATGATCTTGATGCTTTCGACGAAGAACTCGTCGTCGCTCCCGATCCAGACGAGCACGGACTCGTCCTCGAGCAGGGTCGCGCCCTTCTCGCCGTCCTCGAACTCGACGGTGGTGAGGGCGGCCTCGGGGACGACATGATAGGAGAGTACGTCGGTCAGCGCCCCGGTCGGGTCGGCGAGCAGCTCGTCCAGGGTGCCGGCGGGCAGTGCCGCGAAGGCGTCGTCGGTCGGCGCGAAGACGGTGAACGGCCCCGTACCCCGGAGCGCCTCGTCCAGGCCCGCCGCCTCGAGCGCCGAGATCAGCGTGGCGAACCGGCCGTCGGCGGCGAGGGTATCGACGATGTCGGCCGTGGCCGCCGCCGGACTCGCATCGCTGCTCGCGCCGCCCTCGTCCTGCTCCTCTTCGCCACACGCGGCCACGGTCAGGGTCACGGCTGCGATCAGCAGCGCCGCGGCGACGATCCTCCAACGCTTCATGAACTACCTCCTCGGGCGCTGACTGCGCACACTGCGAACGCGACCTGCTGTCGCGACGCAGGCAGGCTAACGGCGCCGCGTGAGCGTCTGGTGAGCGGCCGGTGAGGGTTGGGTGCGCCGCGCGGCGGCACCGCAGGCCGTCACTGATGGCGAACGTCGGCAGCGGGCTCCAGCGGCCCGCCGCGGCGCCGCGCGGACGCAGCCACCCGCGGGCCGGGTCTGCCTACATCCCCGTGTGACGGGTAAGAACTCGTCATGGCAGCCCGACGTCCCTCGCGCACCGGTGACACCACGCCTTCCCCCCGCGGCATGCCGGCGGGCGGCGATGCGCCAAGGGAAGGCGGCGGCGCCGGACCGGCCTCCACGCGCGTGCGGTCCGGGCCGCGGGCGGGAGCCGGGCGCGAGGTCCTGACCTTCTCGGACCTGCTCCCCCGGGTGCTCCACGACCGGGTGCTGCGCGAACGCCTGGCGCGCCTCTACGCCGCCTACCGCTCCCTGGACGCCTGGTGCCTCTCCAGCCAGGGTGGAGCCCAGGACCCGGGAGGCCTCGAGGACGTCGCCGCCCTCAACGTGGCCGTGGTCGAGGGCCTCGTCCTGCAACAGCGGGTCGACCCGGACGGCTTCGACCCTGAGGGGCCGGCCGAGGTCTGGGCGCGGATGATCGAGCTCTACCTCGAGTGGGCCGGTCGCAACACCGCGGACGACTGACCGCACCCCCGCCTACCGACCGCACCCCCGCCTACCGACCGCGCCGTCGCCGGGAGACCGCTTCGGCGCCGGCCTCCGGCGCCGCGCCCGCTTCGCGCCCCCGACGCCGTCGCTCAGCCGCGCGGCTGCTGCTGCGTGATGCAGTGCACGTTGCCGCCGCCGAGCACGATCTCGCGCCCCGGCACGGCGACGACCTCGCGCCCGGGGAAGAGCTCCTCGAGCTTGGCCCTCGCGGGGTCGTCGTACGGGTCGCCGAAGCTCGGCATGACGATCCCGCCGTTGCAGATCAGGAAGTTCAGGTAGGAGGCGGCGGTCTTGTCCCCGGGCTGGCGCGGGATCGAGCCCTCGGCGGAGTCGATGCCCCAGGCCTCCTCCTCGGTGATCGTCATGATCGCCGGCATCGGCATGGTGTGGACCTCGAGGCGCCGGCCGCGGGCGTCGGTCGTCTCGCGGAGCCGGCGGAGGTTGTCCTGCAGCAGCTCGTAACGCCAGTCGTCCCTGTCGTCGGTCACGCCCGCCAGCACGACACCCGGCGCGACGAAGCAGGCGACGTCGTCGACGTGGCCGTTGGTCTCCTCGGGATCGATGCCCTTCGCCAGCCACACGACCTTCTCCACGTTCAGGTAGTCGCGCAGGTGACCCTCGATCTGCTCGCGCGTGAGATCCGGGTTGCGACCCGGTGAGAGCAGGCACTCCTCGGTGGTGAGCACGGTGCCCTCGCCGTCGACGTGGAACGAGCCGCCCTCCATGATCAGCGGTGCGCGGTAGCGGTCGACGCGCTCGAGCTCGGCCACCTTGGCGGGCACCATCTGGTCCTTGTCCCAGGGGAAGTAGAGACCGTCATACGACCCGCCCCAGGCGTTGAAGCCCCAGTGGACGAGGCGCACGCCGCCCTTGTCGTCGACGACGAAGGTGGGGCCGCAGTCGCGCATCCAGGCGTCGTTGGAGGAGAGCTCGACGACGCGGACCTCGGGCGGCAGCATGTTCCGCGCGTTCTCGAACTGGTCGTGGTCGACGCCCACGGTCACCGGCTCGAAACGGGCGATCGCCGTCGCCACGGCGACCCAGGCGCGCTGCGCCGGCTTGGCGCCGAGACGCCAGTTGTCGGGGCGCTGGGGCCAGAGCATCCAGGTCTGGTCGTGCGGCTCGAACTCGCCCGGCATGCGGTAGCCGTCGGCGCGGGGAGTGCTGTCGACGAGATGTGCCATGGTCGCGACCTCCGTCGTGTCAGAGGGGAGTGACTGCCTGGCGGGACGGTCTCCGAACCGCACCCGGGTCCGGCCCGCACGGTCGAGTCTCACGGTTTTTGACCGGACGGTCAAGAGGTCGCGCGTCGTTGCGCGCCTCGTGCGGCCGGCCGCCGCGACGCGCGCCGGCCGCCGTGACGCGCGCCGGCCGCCGTGACGCGCTCTGGCCGGCTGTGGCGACGGAGGGCTGTGGCGACGGAGGGCTGCGGCGACGGGGGCTGCGGCAACGGGAGGGCTTTGCCGCCGCCGGGACCAGCGGCTAAGGTTGCCGGTATGACCGCACGTTTCGTCCTCACGTCGATCGGCGCCGACCGGCCGGGGCTGGTCGACGAGGTCACGCGCTTCATCCTCGAGCGCGGCGGCAACCTCGAGGACAGTCGCATGGTCAACCTGCACGGGCAGTTCGCCATGGTCATGCTGATCGCCGGCGACGAGGTCGCCGCCGGGCGTCTCACGACCGATCTCGGCGAGCTCGAGCGCGCGGCCGGCATCCGCGCCGAGCTGACGGCGGCCACGGCCGCCGGGCGCCCATCCGCCGCGGCAGCGGCGATCCCCTATCGCCTCACCACGACGGCGATGGACCACCCCGGTCTCGTCCAGTCGGTGGCGCACGTGCTCGGCCGGCTGGGTGTCAACATCGAGAGCGCCGACACGGCGCTCAAGCCGGCGCCGATGACCGGTGCGCCGTTGTTCGCCATGGAGCTCGTGGTGTCGGTTCCGGCGACGACCAGGGTGAGCGAGCTGCGCGAGCGCCTGGCCGAGGTCTGCGACGACCTCAACATCGACTGGCAGCTGACGGCGCTCTGAGCGCGCCCGTGCGTTGCCGCCAGGGAAGGCACTGACGACCGAAGGCCTGGCTCTCCGCCGTGCGCGTCGTCCGCCTCGGGGAGCCGGCGGTCTCCCCGTGACGAGGTGAGGAGCGCGATGGATGGCTCCATCGACGAGCCGTGGCCCGGGGACGAGGCGGGCTTCGCGGCGCTCCAGCGCGAGCTGGAGCGCCGCG
>DATHSP010000095.1:0-3596 GCA_035464075.1 Thermoleophilia bacterium
GCCTCTCGTCGGCCGGCGCTTCCCGTCCGTGGTCGGCGAGGCGCTGTCGGGTGCCGCCGTGCGGCTGCCGGAGGATTTCGCCGGGGCGCCGGTCCTCGTCGTCGTGGCGCCGGCCGGCGAGGCGCAGGAGGACGCGGACCGCTACCTCGTCTCCCTGCGCTCCCGCGGTGTGGTGTTCGTCGAGACCCCGGTGCTGGCCTCGCTCGTCACCCGTCTGACCCAGCGGTACCACAACGGGAAGCTCAAGGAGACCGAGCCGCGCGATATGTGGGGGCGCATCGTGCCGCTCTACAAGGACGGCGCCGTGCTCGCCGAGTTCATCGGCGAGGTCGAGGACGAGGCAAGGGCGATCGTCCTCGTGCTCGACCGCGACGGCGTCATCCGCTTCCTCGACGACGGGGGCTACGACGGCACGACGCTCGAAGCGGCGGTGGCCGCTTACGAGAGCCTGCGCCGCTGAGCGACCGGCCCAGGCGGGCTGAACCCCGCGGCTCCGGACCGTCGTCGGCGGAGGCCCGAGCCGCGCGGCCCTTCCGGCTACGAGAGCCTGCGGTCCCGGGGCAGCTCCCGCTGGTACAGCAGGTACTCGTGGGCGACGTGCATGCCGGCGCGCTCGTACACCTCGAGGGCGCGGGTCGCGGCGTCGGCGTCGACGCCGAGCTCGACCCGCGCCTGACCGCGCGCCAGGAGGGCGGCGAAGACGTGCGACAGCAGCGCGCCGCCGACGCCGCGCCGACGCCACGGGCGCAGCACCCCGAGTCCCTTGACCCAGCCGAGGTCGCCGTGGTCGTAGGCGATGATCCCGCCGACGGCCTGCTCGCCGGTCTCATCTCCGGACCCGGTGGCGGCCCAGGCGAGGGACCAGAGCCCGGGGTCGAAGTCGGGGTGCTCGACGAGTCGCCGGCGCCAGGCTTCGAAGGGCTCGGCGCTCTGCTGGAAGTGATCCTCGAACGCCTCGTTCATGACGTCGCGCATCGTGCGCTCGTCGACGCCGGCTCGGAACGAGCGGATCTCGACGCCGTCTGGAGGCTCGAGACCCGGGGTGGTCTCGCCGAGATCGACGGCCATGCGCAGCACCCGGCGCCTGAGGGCGTAGCCGCCGTCCTCGAGCAGGCGCCGCTTCGCCGCGTTGCCGCCGAAGACGAAGACCGAGAGCCGCGGCTCGGCGTAGTCGCGCTCGGCGGCGAGCTCCGCGGCGCGCCGCTCGACGACGTCGAGCAGGCGGCGCGCCAGCCCCGGCTCGCCGCCCTCCGGTCGCACGAACACGTCGCCCTCGAGCTCGCCGGTGCGTAACTGGTCGCCGGCGTAGGCGTAGCCCGACGGCACTCCGTCGGGGCCGACGGCGAGCCACGCGTCGCGGGCGAGGTCGAAGCCGGCCTCGCCCCAGTCGCTCTCGAGGTCCTCGGCCGTGCTGTCGGGGTGGCCGATCTCGGCCACGTCTATCGTATTCAGCAGGTCGACGACCTGGGGCAGGTCGCCGCGCGTGGGGCCGCGGATATCGCTGGGTGGGCGCGTCACGGCGTCAGTCTACCCGGCCGCGCCGCGCCGCCGTCACCGAGCCGCGGCCCGCACGTACTCGGTCGTCGGGACCGGCGGCATGCCCGAGACCGGCTCCCCGGCGATATCCAGCAGAAGATGGTCGTCGGACGACCGGTGTGTGAGCAGCAACTCGAAGTCCTCGACGAGCGCCTCGAACATCGCCTTCACGACGGTGACGGCGGCTTGCTGCGCTTCGTCGTCGCTGGCGGTCTCCAGCTTGATCTCGAGCTCGTCGCCGTGCAGCTCGCCCTTCAAGGGGCCGACGCTCTGCTGGCCGGCACCGACGATGTCGATCTCGAAGTCGCGCCCGTTCTTCGCGATGACGAGGCCGCCGGCGCTGCCGTCCGTCGCCGTCCACGTGCCGACGAACTGGGTCCCGCCAGTGTCCCGCAGGATGAAGAACCAGACGCCGATGATGGCGACGACGGCGACGAGCGCGACGACCAGGACCGTCAGCGTCGTACCCGACAGGGCTCCCCCAGCCGCGGCCGGGGCCGGCGGTGCGCACCAGGTCTCCTCGTAGCCCCAGGCGTCGGCCGCCGGCGCCCCCTTCGCGACGGGAGTCCCGCACGACCCGCAGGCCCAGTCGCCGTCCCCGATCTGCTCCCCGCAGCCGGTGCAGGTCTTCACCGCGTCCCCTCTCTCGAGCGTACAGTCCCGAGAGTGTGTCGGCGGAGATGGGCCGGGACCTGAGTGCGGAGGGGCGCCCGAGGTGCTGCGGCGGTCAGAAAGTCAGCCGCTCGAGCCGTGCGAAGATCACCTCGCGCCCGGCGCGGTACTGGTCGGGGTCCATGGCGGCGTCGACGTCGGCGGGGCCGAGCACGGCCATGGCCTCGGCGTTCTCCTTGATGAGCTCACCGAAGTCGACGCCCTCGCGCCAGGCGCGCATCGCCGAGTCCTGCACGACGCGGTAGGCGTCCTCCCGCGACATCCCCTTGTCGACGAGGGCGAGCAGGACCGACCCGCTGAAGACGAGGCGCTGCGACTGGCCGAGGTTCGCGGCCATGCGGTCGGTGTCGACGACGAGGCGGTCGAACATCGTCGTGCTCTTCTGCAGCATGTAGTCGAGGAGGATGCAGCTGTCGGGCAGCACGATGCGCTCGGCCGAGCTGTGGCTGATGTCGCGCTCGTGCCAGAGGGCGACGTTCTCGAGGCCGACCATGGCGTTGCCGCGCAGCACGCGGGCGCAGCCGGCCATGCGCTCGCTGAGGATCGGGTTGCGCTTGTGGGGCATGGCCGAGGAGCCCTTCTGGCCCTTGCCGAACGCCTCCTCGACCTCGCGCACCTCGGTGCGCTGCAAATGTCGGACCTCGACGGCGAACTTCTCGAGGCTGGCGCCGATGACGGCGAGGCAGCTGAGGAAGCAGGCGTGGCGATCGCGCTGCACGACCTGGTTCGAGATCGGCTCGAAGCCGATGCCGAGCTCGGCGCAGACGAGCTCCTCGACGCGCGGGTCGATGGCGTTGTAGGCCCCGACGGCGCCGCTCAGCTTGCCGACCGCGGCGTTCTCGGTGACGCGGCGGAGGCGTTCGAGGTGCCGCGCCACCTCGAACGCCCACATCCCGAGCTTCATCCCGAAGGTGATCGGCTCGGCGTGGATGCCGTGCGTGCGCCCGACCTGGACCGCGTCCCTGAACTCGAAGGCGCGCCGCTTGAAGACCTCGCCGAGGGCGAGAAGGTCCTTCTCGAGCAGCGCGCCGGCACGCTTGATCTGCAGGGCCAGGCCGGTGTCGAGCATGTCGCTCGAGGTCATGCCGTAGTGGACCCACTTCGAGGCCTCGCCGACGTGCTCGGCGACGTTGGTGAGGAAGGCGATGACGTCGTGGTTCGTGGTGGCCTCGATCTCGGCCACCCGCTCGACCTCGAAGGCCGCCTTCGTCTCGATCTCGGCGACCGCGTCGTCCGGCACCTTGCCGAGCTTGTTCCAGGCCTTCACGGCGGCGATCTCGACCTCGAGCCAGGCCTGCATCTTGGCCTCTTCGGTCCAGACGGCGCCCATCTCGGGCAGGGTGTAGCGCTCGATCATCGTCCCCTCCGGTGCGACGGCGTTGACGGCG
>DATHSP010000096.1:0-9919 GCA_035464075.1 Thermoleophilia bacterium
TGCGCGTTTGCAGAATCCACAGCTTGTTCTGCTCGATGGTGAATTCACTGTCCTGCATATCGCGATAGTGACGCTCCAGACGGGCGGTGATTTCGCGGAGCTGTTGGGAGACGGCAGGTAGATCGTTTTGCAAATTGTCAATGGTCTGTGGCGTGCGAATGCCGGCAACGACATCTTCGCCCTGGGCATTGAGCAGATACTCGCCAAACAGCCTGTTTTCTCCAGTGGAGGGATTGCGCGTAAAGGCCACACCTGTGCCGCTGTCCCAACCAAGGTTGCCAAAAACCATGGCCTGCACGTTGACGGCCGTACCCATATCGTCGGGGATATGGTGCACGCGACGGTAGTCGATGGCCCGCCGCCCGTTCCAGGAGTCGAAGACGGCGGAAATGGCCATGCGCAACTGTTCGTATGGTTCTTGCGGAAATTCATCACCGTGACGGTCGGCGAAAATAATCCGTTTGTAGGTGGCGATGATCTCTTCGAGCTGTTCGATGGTGAGATCGGTGTCCTTGCCACCGCTGGTCTGCGCTTTGAAGCGTTCCAACACGCGGTCGAACTTTTCGGCGGAGACATCCATGACGATGCTGCCGAACATGGCTACAAAGCGGCGGTAAGCATCGAGGGCGAAGCGGCGATTATCCGTAAGGCGCGCCAACCCTTCGACGGTTTCGTCATTGAGGCCCAGGTTGAGGACGGTGTCCATCATGCCGGGCATCGAGGCCCTGGCGCCGGAGCGTACCGAGAGCAGGAGCGGGTCGGCGGGGTCGCCGAAGCGCTTGCCGGTGTCGTGCTCGAGCGAGGCCAGCGCGTCGTCGACCTGCGCCTCGACGCCGTCCTGGTACTCCCCGCGGTCCGCGTAGTGGATGCAGACCTCGGTGGTGATGGTGAACCCGGGCGGGACGGGCAGACCGATGACGGTCATCTCGGCGAGGTTCGCGCCCTTGCCGCCGAGCAGCGCCTTCATGTCCTTGTCGCCCTCGTTGAAACGGTAGACGTACTTGTGCGCCATCACTTCCTCCCTGGGTGACCTCACCCGCGTATTCCCCGGCTGTCGGCGGCCGACCCTTCCGCCCGCTCAGGACGCGGCCGGTACGGGCAGGCGACTGAGGTCGCCGATCTCGATGAGCAGAGTGACGACCGCGGCGAGCTGCGCGAGCCGGTTGGCGCGCACCGCCGGGTCGGGATCCATGACGAGGACGTCGTCGAAGTAGCGGTCGACCGGGCCGCGCAGCGGCGCCGCCGCGGCGACGGCGCCCTCGACGTCGAGGCCGGCGAGGGCGGCGCGCACGGGGCCCGCGGCCGCGGCCAGCGCCGACGCGAGCTCGGCCTCGATCGGGGCGGTGAAACGGGCGGGGTCGACGGCGGGCGCCGGCCTTGTCGCGGCCGATGGCGCGGTGGCGGGCGAGGTCGCCGTGGCGCCGCCGGCCGAAGACGCCGCGGCACCCTGCGCGGGCGCCACGCCCTTGCTCGCGATCGAGAAGCAGCGGTTGTAGGCGACCACGACGTCGTCGAAGGCGGCCGAGCCGGAGAGAGCTGCGAAGGCGCGCGCCCGGGCGGCCTTCGCCGGTACGTCGGCGACCGCCGCCCCAAGCGCGGCCTCGACCAGCGGGTAGGGGAGGCCTTCGTCGAGCAGGAGCGCCTCGAGGCGCTCCCACACGAAGGCCGACATCTCGGCGGCGAGGGCGCGGTGCTCGCCGTCGCCGGGCTCGATCGCGCCCTGCGCCTCGTACTGGTCGAGGGCGGCGGCGAGCAGCCCGGGCAGGGCCACGCGCAGGTCGTGCTCGAGGGCGATCCGCACGATGCCCATCGCCGCGCGCCGCAGACCGTACGGGTCGCGCGAGCCGCTCGGCTTCTGGCCGGCGACCCACGCCCCGGCGATGTTGTCGGCCTTCTCGGCGACGGCGAGGACGGCGCCGGCGAGCGTCGCCGGGCCCGGCGCCGTCGCCGACAGCGGCAGGTAGTGCTCGCCGACGGCGCGCGCGACCGCCTCGGGCACACCGGCGTGGCGCGCGTAGAGCTCGCCCATGGTGCCCTGAAGGGTGGGGAACTCGATCACGACCTGGCTCACGAGGTCGGCCTTGGCGAGACCGGCGGCGCGCACGAAGTGCTCGACGGGCACGGCGTGGCCGTCGCCGGAGGCGTCGTCGGCCTCGCTGCCATGGCGCATGCCGGCGGCGAGCCCGGCGACGAGACCCTCGAGGCGCCGCGCCTTGTCGGCCAGCGTGCCGAGCTTCTCGTGGAAGACGACCTCGCCGAGCCGCGCCGCCATGGCGTCGACGCCCTCGGCGAGGTCGCGGTCGTAGGCGAACTCGGCGTCGTCCAGGCGGCCGTCGAGCACGCGCTCGTTGCCGCGCGTGACGAGCTCGGCCGCCGCGGGGTCGGCATTGGAGACGTAGAGGAAGACCGGCGCCAGGCCGCCGTCGGCGGCGCGCACCGGGAAGTAGCGCTGGTGGCTCTGCATGGCGGTGACGAGGACCGGCGCCGGCAGGCGCAGGTGCCGCTCGTCGAAGCGCCCCTGCTGCACCGACGGCCACTCCGCCAGGTAGACCACCTCCTCGAGCACGTCGCCGGGGTCCTCCCAACGGGCGCCGAGCGCCGCGGCGCGGTCCTCGAGCCCGGCGACGATGCGCCGCCGGCGCTCCTCCTGGTCGACGACGACCTTCTGCTCGGCGAGCCGGGCCTCGTACTGGTCGGCCGCGGCGATCGCGACCGGCGCGCCGAGCACCCGGTGCCCCTGCGACACGTCGCCCACGTCGAGGCCGTAGAAGGTCGTCGCGAGGGTGGCGTCGTCGAGCTTGCCGGCCAGCCAGCGGATCGGCCGCGCGAAGCGCAGGTAGTCGTCGGCGCCCTCGGGCCGCCGGTCCCAGCGCATGCCGCGCGGCACCTGGATGCCGGTGATCAGGCGCGGGATCAAGCCCGGCAGCACGTCGAGCGCCGGGCGCCGCTCGGCCTCGACCTCGGCGCTCACGAACTCGACGCCGCCGACGGTCTCGCGGCCGAGGTCCTCGGAGCGCAGTCCCTTGCCGCGGGCGAAGCCCGCGCCGGCCTTGGTCGCATGGCCCTCGGCGTCGAAGGCGATGTCGGAGCGCGGGCCGCGGAAACGCTGCACAAGGGCGTGCTGCCGCTCGGGGACCCCCTCGACGAGCACGACAATGCGGCGCGGCGAGACGTAGACCCGGAGGCGCCGCCCGGCGAAGCGCGCTGCGGCGCCGTCGGCGGCCGACCCGGCAGCGGACTCCGCGGCGTCTTCCTCCCCGTCTTCTGCGGGCAGCAGGCGCTCGTCGGCGAGCAAGCAGTAGACGAGCCCCTCGCCGCCGTCGCCGCGCAGCTGGCGCAGCACCGAGCGGCAGAAGCTCGCCGGCAGCTCCTCGCAGCCGATCTCGACGAGCAGCAGGCTCACGCGCCGGCCTCCTCGCCGGGCGCAGCCCCAGCCTCGCCGGGCACCGCCGCGCCGGCGGCCTGTGCGTCGCCGGCCGCGGCCTGCCGCTCCGCGTCCACCTCGAGGTAGAGGCGGGCCACGGCGCGCGCCAGGTCGCGTACGCGGGCGATGTGCGCCGTGCGGTCGGTCACGCTGATCACGCCGCGGGCATCGAGCAGGTTGAAGGTGTGGCTGCACTTGAGCACGTGGTCGTAGGCGGGCACGGGGAGGCGCGCCTCGAGGCAACGGCGCGCCTCGGTCTCGTACTCGCGGAAGTGGCGGTAGAGCATCTCCGTGTCGGCGACCTCGAAGTCGTAGACCGAGAACTCACGCTCGTTCTCGCGGTACACGTCGCCGTAGGTGACGGTGACGAGCTCGCCGTCCTCCTCCCACTGCGACCAGACGACGTCGTACACGCTGTCCACACCCTGCAGGTACATGGCGATGCGCTCGAGGCCGTAGGTGAGCTCGATGGTGACGGGGTCGACGTCGATGCCCCCGAGCTGCTGGAAGTAGGTGAACTGGGTGATCTCCATGCCGTCTGCCCAGACCTCCCAGCCCTGACCCCAGGCGCCGAGGGTGGGGCCCTCCCAGTTGTCCTCGACGAAGCGGATGTCGTGACGCGCGAGGTCGATGCCGAGGGCGACCAGCGACTGCAGGTAGATGTCCTGGATGTCGGGCGGCGAGGGCTGGATCACGACCTGGTACTGGAAGTAGTGACCCAGGCGGTACGGGTTCTCGCCGTAACGCCCGTCGGCGGGCCGCATGGAGGGTTCGACGTAGGCGGCCCGCCAGGGCCGTGAGTCGAGACAGCGGAGGAAGGTCGACGGGTTGAAGGTGCCGGCGCCGACCTCGGTGTGATAGGGCTGGACGATGACGCAGCCCCTCTGCTCCCAGAAGGACTGGAGGCGGCCGATGATCTGCTGGAACGTGGGGCGGGCGCCCACGGCGCCCGGGTCACGTGCTTCGTTCTTCATGCTCCTCCGCGTCGAGCGGCGATTGTATCAAGCTGCAACGAGCGGGCGCCAACGGGGGCCGGGGGGCGGTCGGATGGGTCGCCGGGGGGCCGACCGGAGGAGCTGCCCGGGGGCGGCCGGGCGGCTCGCGGGCGCCGCCCGAACGGGGTGCCGGGCGAGTGATCGGACGGGCCGCTGGGGCCACCCTGACGGGTCGTCCCCGGACTGCCGGACCGACGGCCGGGCACCGCTCACGGCTTGAACGGCCGGTCGCCGGCGGTCAGTGCCGGGCGAACCGCAAAGCCCGGAGGCGCAGGCCGGTGTGGTACGAGTACAGGCCGTGGGCGTGGCGGACGCCCTCGGCGACCGCCGCCGAGGGCGGCGCTGCTGCGAGCTCGCCGAGCGGCCGCCGGGCGGCCGCGCGCAGCGCGGCCAGGGCGGCCGGCGAGAGCGGCGCCGCATCGCCCAGGCAGCCGGCGCAGACGACGCCGCCCCGTCCCGCGGCGAAGCCGACGAGGCCGTCCTCCGTGCCGCAGACGACACAGGCGTCGAGCGCCGGCTGCAGGCCCGCCTCGGCGAGCATCTGCACGAGAGCGGCGAGCAGGAGCGGGGCCTGCAGCGCGGGCCCGGCGACGCCCTCGTCGGCCGTGCGTAACGCGGACTCGAGCAGGGAGAAGGCCTCCGCTTCGGGCTCTCCCGGGGCGAAGAGGGTGGCGGCGGCCTCGCAGGCCACGGCCGCCACCGTCATCGCCTCGCGCTCCTCGCGCAGGTGCTTGAACATCTCGACGAGCTGCGCCGAGGTCACGGTGAAGAGCGAGCGCCCGCGGAAGAGGACGAGGTCGCAGACGTTGAACGGCTCCAGCCGGCCGCCCCAGCGCGACGAGGTCTTGCGCACGCCTTTGACGACGGCGTCGGCGCGACCGAACTCGCGAGTGAAGAGCACGGCGATGCGGTCGGCCTCGCCGAGCGGCCGCGACCCGACGACGACGGCGCGGACCTTCTCGTAGCGGGGCATCAGCCTGACCCGGTGGAAGCGCGGTTCTCCGCGCCGGCCGCCGGGCCGGCGCCGCCGGCGGCGGGTGCCTTCAGCCTGCCGCTGACCACGCGCGGCCGGCCGCCGAGGTCGTTGCGCGCGTCGATGTCCTCGAACGCCCCGACCTCGACGAACAGCGACAGCACGTCGAGGAGGCGCATCTCGGGGATCTCGACGGCGAGGGCGCCGCCGGGCCGCAGGCGGGGCGGCGCCCCCGGCACGATCCGCTCGTAGAACTGCATCCCGCCGCGCTCGGCGCGCAGCGCCACGTGGGGCTCCCAACCGCGGATCTCGGGGCGCAGGCGGCGCAGCGACTCGGGGGTCACGTAGGGCGGGTTCGAGACGATCAGGTCGAAGGCGAGCCCGGGCGGCAGGTCGTCGTACACGTCGCTCAGCATGACCATCACGCGGCCGTCGAGCCCGAGACGGCGCACGTTACGCGCCGCGACCTCGAGCGGCGCCGGGTGGAAGTCGACGGCCAGCACGTGCACCGTGGGGTGCTCGGCGGCGAGCGCCAGGGCGATGTTGCCCGAGCCGGTCCCGATGTCGAGCGCCAGGGGCTCGTCACACTCCAGAGCGGCCAGCCTCTCCAGCGCGACCTCGACCAGGGTCTCCGTCTCGGGCCGCGGGATGAGGGTGTTGTCGTTGACCTCGAGCTCGATGGTGCGGAAGGCGCGGCGGCCGAGGATGTAGGCCACCGGCTCGAAGGCGCCGCGGCGCTTGAGGACGCGCTCGAAGCGCAGCCGCTCCTCGAGGTCGAGCACGCGCTCCGGCGCCGCGAAGAGGTCTTCGCGGCGCACGCCGAGCGCGTCGCCGAGCAGCAGTTCGGCATCGAGGCGAGCGGTCTCCGAGCGCGCCTCGCGGGCGATGCGTGCCGCAGCCGCAGCGAGCGCCGACGCGACGGTCACCGCGTCGTCCCCGGAGTCGCCCGCGGAGTCGGTCGCGCCGCCGTCCGCGGCGCCGCCCATGCGGCCGTCCGCGGCGCCGCTCGCCGCCTCGCCCACCTCGTCGTGCCCGGCGTCGCTCACGCCCGCCGCCGCCTCACTCCTCCCCCACCTCGGCGGCGAGCTGAGCGCGGCGGTCCTCGGCGGCGAGCGCCTCGGTGAACTCGTCGAGCTCGCCCTCGAGCACGGCGCCGAGGCGGTGCGAGGTGAGGCCGATGCGGTGGTCGCTGACCCGGTTCTGGGAGAAGTTGTAGGTGCGGATCTTCTGCGAGCGCGCGCCCGAGCCGACCATGCCCCGGCGCGCGTCGCCGCGCTCCTGCTCCTGGCGCTCGCGCTCGAGCTCGAAGAGGCGCGCGCGCAGGATGCGCAGGGCGCGCTCCTTGTTCTGCAGCTGCGACTTCTCGTCCTGGCAGCTCACCGTGACCCCGGTCGGGAGGTGGGTGATGCGCACCGCGGAGTCGGTCGTGTTGACCGACTGCCCGCCCGGCCCGCGCGCCCTGAAGATGTCGATGCGCAGGTCGTTGGCGTGGATCTCGACGTCGATCTCCTCGGCCTCGGGGAGCACGGCGACGGTCGCCGTCGAGGTGTGGATGCGGCCGACCGACTCGGTGCTGGGGACGCGCTGCACGCGGTGCACGCCGCTCTCGTACTTGAGGGCGGAGTAGGCGCCCTGACCGCGGACCTCGAGGATGACCTCCTTGAAGCCGCCGGCCTCGCCCTCGTTGGCCGAGAGGATCTCGACCTCGAAGTCCTTGGCCTGGGCGTAGCGCGTGTACATGCGGGCGAGGTCACCGGCGAACAGGCCGGCCTCGTCGCCGCCGGTGCCGGCGCGGATCTCGATGATCACATCCTTGGCGTCGTACGGGTCGGCCGCGAGGACGAGGCCGCGGATCTCCTCGCCGAGCTCGTCGAGCCGTGCCCGGCTCTCGGCGAGCTCCTGCTGGGCGAGCTCGCGGAACTCCTCCTCGTCGTCGGCCTCGAGCAGCGCCTCGGCGCCGGCGGCGGCGCGCTCCGCCTCGCGATACTGCACCACCAGATCGTGAACGGCCTGCAGCCCGGAGTGCCGGCGCGCGGCCGCCGCGTAGCGCGCGCGGTCGCCGAGCACCTCGGGGTCGGTGAGCTGCTCGTTGAGCTCCGCGTAGGAGCGCTCGATCTCTTCGACGAGTCGTGTGATGGTCGCCATGGCTGGAGCGGCCGGCGTGGAGGGGCCGCCTCACGAGTATAGCGGAGCAGGGCGGCCACCCAGGGGTGTCCGAGCGGCGCGGCGCGAGCCGAGCGCGGGCGGCGGCCGGATGGCGGGCGCGCGGCGGGGCCGCCGCGCGCCCGCCATCCGGCTGCCCTCGACAAGCGCCCGCGCTCGGGCCAGAATGCCGCGAGGCCCGCGGAGCGGCGGGGGTCGAAGCGAGGAGCACCGCATGGACGACCAGCACCAGCCGGACCGCGGCGCGCGCCTGACGGCGAGCGCGGCCTGGCCCGTGCTGGTCGCCGCCGCCGCGATGATCGTGCTCCTCGGGCTGCACGAGATGCAGTCGGTGGTGGGCCAGGCCCTGCTCGCCTACTTCATCACCCTCGCGGTCGTGCCGCTGGTGGGCTGGTTCCGGCGGCGGCGCACACCGGACTGGATCGGGGTCCTGCTGGCGATGCTCATCGTCGTCGCCGTGATCCTCGCGATCATCCTCGTCAGTGCGGTGTCCCTGAGCAGCATCCAGTCGGAGCTGCCGGCGATCGAAGAGAAGTTCGCCGAGCAGCAGGCGATGCTCACCGACGAGCTCGCCCGCTTCGACGTCGACGTGGGCGAGATCACCGAGCTTTTCTCGCCCGGCATGGTCACGCGCATCATCGGCGCCATCGCAGGCTGGCTGGCGAACGGGTTCACGTTCTCCTTCCTCCTGCTCTTCATCGTCCTCTACATGCTGCTCGACTCGTACGATCTCGGCCCGCGCCTCGAGCGTCACCTCAGCCCCGAGGGCTTCCGGCGGCTCACCCGCTACCAGGGCGCGATCCGGCGCTACTGGGTGATCACCACCTTCACGGGCTTCATCGCCGCGGCGCTCGACTACGCGCTCCTGCTCGTCCTCGGGATCCCCTTCGCCCTCTTCCTCGCCGTGCTGGCGTTCGTCACCAACTACATCCCGAACGTGGGCTACTTCATCGCCCTCATCCCGGCCGTCTTCTTCGCCTGGATCGAGCAGGGATGGACGGGCGTCCTCATCGTGTTCGTGGGCTACTGGCTCTTCAATACCCTGGCCGGCAACGTCATCGCCCCGCGCCTCAACGCCACGCAACTCAACATCTCGTACACGACGAGCCTCGTCGCGGTGCTCTTCTGGGGCTGGGTGCTCGGCCCGGTCGGCGGCCTCATCAGCGTGCCGCTCACGCTCCTCGTGCGCGACCTGGTGCTGGCCGAGCGGCCGGGCACCGAGTGGCTCGCCGACCTCATCTCGCGGCAGACCGTCGAGGAGGCGAAGCCGCGACCGGCGACGGTGGATGAAGGGGCCGCGCCGGAGGCGGCGACGGCGGCTGCGGGAGAGGGCGGCGGACCGGAGGCGGCTCCGGAGGCGGCGCCACAGGCGAAGCTCTAGGCCATCACCTCGACGCCCTTGACCGGCGGCCGGTCCTGGGGCTCGAGCTCGATCACCTTGTCGAGCGCCGCGATCGCCACCTCGATCTGGCCGCGGTCGGGCTGCTTGGTCGTCAGCCACTGCAGGGCGAGGCCGGGCATCATCACGGTGCGCACGAAGCGGTTGTCCTCGTGCCGCCCGGCCCACTTGATGATCTCGTAGGAGATCCCGGCGATGAGCGGCACCAGCACGACGCGCGAGAGCACGAGCCAGTACCAGGCCGGCCAGCGCACCAGGGCGAAGACGAAGACCGACACCACGAGCACGATGAGCAGGAACGACGTGCCGCAGCGCAGGTGCATGGTGCGGTACTTCTCGACGTTCTCCGGGGTGAGCTCGTCGCCGTGTTCGAGGGCGTGGATCGACATGTGCTCGGCGCCGTGGTACTCGAACACGCGGCGCAGGTCGCGGAACTGGGTGATGACGACGAGATAGAGGACGAAGATGCCCACCCGGACGAGCCCCTCGACGATCCAGAAGACGAAGCCGGTGCCGAGCTGCCCCTTGAAGATGCCGGTGAGGAAGAGCGGCGCGAGGAAGAAGAGGCCCACCGCGAAGGCGACGGCGACGACCAGGGTGAGGGCGAGCTCCTTCTTGCCCAGCTCCTCCTCCTCTTCGCCGAGCGACTCGTTTGCCGAGATCGTCAGGGCACGGATGCCGATGACGAGCGACTCGACGAGGGCGACGACGCCGCGCAACACCGGGAGCTTCAGGACCGGGTAGCGCTTCATCCACGAGACCAGCGGGAAGTCACGCACGCCGATCGTCTCGTCGGGCCGCCGCACGGCGAGCGCCCAGTGGTCGACGCCGCGCATCATCACGCCCTCGATCACGGCCTGGCCCCCGACCTGGGCGCGCTTCGGCGCGGCGGCGATGAGGAGTACGGAGTGTCGGAGGAATCGTCTCATGGCGGAGGCGGTGGAGGGTGTATCGGCCGCGGGGGC
>DATHSP010000097.1:0-3067 GCA_035464075.1 Thermoleophilia bacterium
GGCGCGGAAGGCGGTGACGGCGGGGGTACCGACGGCCGCGCCCTGGGCGAAGGTGAGGCCGTCCGGCAGCGGGCGCACGTCGCCGGCGCGGCAGAGGGCGAGCTCGGCGTACGTGCCCGTGAGCGAGCCCGAGGTGTAGACGCGGTCGCCCGGTGCGGGGGACCACACCGGTTCGCCGGGGGCGGGTGGTGCGCCGCCGGCGGCCGGTTCGCCGGCGGCCGAGGAGTCGGTCGTGTCGCCCGCCCCTCCCGCCGTCGAGGGCCCGAGCGCGACCACGACTCCGCCGGCGTCCCCGCCGGGCGTGTAAGGCGGGCGGGGCAGCTCCGCGTAGACGCCGGCCCGCTTGTAGGTGTCCACGGGGTTCACGCCCGCGGCGCTCACGCGGACGAGGACCTCGCCGGGTCCCGGCGAGGGCTCCGGAACGTCCTCGACCACGAGCACCTCGGGACCCCCGAAGCGGTGGATGCGAACGGCTCTCATCCGGATCCCCCTTGCCGTGCCGGCGCTCAGGGAACGACGACCGTGGCGCCGTCGCTCAGGTAGCCGGTCAGCCGGTACGTCTGCCCCGCGTCGAGCTGCTCGTAGGCGTAGCCGCCCGGTGCACTGCCCGGCTGCATCGGGGCGCCGGTGAACGGATTGTCCGGCCACGGGTCGACCAAGGCGCCGATCTCACCGGCGGCGGTCACCTCGTTCACCGGCGGGAAGAGGCCGCCGTGCTCGGCGGCCCAGCTCAGCACGCCGACCTGGAGGCGGGTGATCGCCGCCCGCACCTGGTCGTCGGGCGACGCCGTCGGCGCCGGGCTGACTCCGGGGCTGCCCGTCTCGGTCGGCGTGGCCGTCGGTGTCTGGGCGGGCGTCGCGGTCGGCGCCGGCGCCGGGCTGGTCTCCGCCGGCCCCGGCCCCAGCGACGACACGCGCGCCAGGCGCTGCACGGCGGTCCCGCCCGCGGACTCGAGGGTCGCCACGAGGTGATCGTCCTCCTCGCTGTGGGCGAGGCGCAGCGTCGCCGGGCCTCCGCCCTCCACCAGCGGCCCGGCGTCGGCGAAGGTGACGACAAGGTCGTCGCCTTCCCACCCCGCGGCGACCGTGGCGACCGCCTCGACCTCGGCGGTGTAGACCGTCACCGCGGCCGCGTCGCCCTGGTCCTCGATCACGAGGCCGCCGAGCGGCCCGAGGCTGTCGGCTGTGGGACCCCACGTGCCCACGAAGGGCTCGAGGTCGGGCCCTCTCGTGAGCAGCGCGAAAGTGACGGCGAGGCCGAGGCCGACGGCGATGCCGATGAGGGCGAACCAGACGAGGCGGGGCGGGCGCCACCCGCCCCCGCCGTCGGCGGGGGCGGGTGGCGACGTCCAGACCTCGCGGCCGACCGGCGGCGGCGTGCCCGGTGCCGGCGGCGCACCGAGGACACGCGTCGCCGCCTCGCCGGGCAGCGCCCGCGTCGGAGGCTCCTCGGGGGGCGCGACGCTGGTGACCGCGGCCTCGCCCAGGGGCTCGGCCGCGTCGTCGGGCGTCGCGCCGGGCCCCGGCGCCACCCGCGTCGCCTCCTCGCCGGGCTCCCCGCCGTCGCCGGGCCGGACCTGCGTCGCGTCGTCGCCCGGTCCCTCGCCGTCGCCGGGCCGGACCCGCGTCGCGTCCTCCCCGGGCTCGTCGCCTCTCGGCGTCACGTCGCGCTCGTCGTCGCTCATGCTCACCGTCCCCTCCGCCGGACGTCTTCCCGCTCAGCCGGCGGTGTCCTTCGCCGCGCCGCTCTGCTCGAGGCGGCGCCAGAGGTCGAAGAACCCGGGGCAGGTCTTGGCCACGCAGTCCGGGTCGAGGATGGTGAGGCCCCGGGAGTGCAGACCCGTCACCGCGAACGACATCGCGATGCGGTGGTCGCCGCGCGGGTCGATCTCCGCCGCGTGGGGGGTGCCGGGGATCACGCGCAGGCTGTCCGGGCCCGACTCGACATGGATGCCGGCCCCGCGCAGGTTCTCCTCGACGGCGGCGATGCGGTCCGACTCCTTGAGGCGCACGTTGCCGATGCCGGTGATGGTGACCGGCGCGAGGGCGAACGGCGCGATCGCCGCCAGGGTCATGAAGGTGTCGGGGATGTCGCCCATGTCGACGGTCAGGCCGTTGAGCATCCCCGTCCCCGCGACCTGCAGGCCGTACGGCGTGTCGCGCACCTCGGCGCCCATCGCCTCGAGGACGTCGACGAAGCGCACGTCGCCCTGCAGCGCGCCGTCGCGCCGCAGGCCCTCGACGGTGACGCGGCCGCCGGTCAGGGCCGCCGCGGCGAGGAAGTACGACGCGGTCGAGGCGTCGGGCTCGACCGCGTACTCGCGTGCGATATAGGCGGCCGGGGCGGGCACGGTGAAGCGCTCGTGGCCTTCGCGCTCCACGGCGACGCCGAAGTCGCGCATCATGGCCACCGTCATGTCGATGTACGGACGGCTGACGGGTCCGTCGACGCGCAGGCTCAGCGGCGCCGCGCCGAGCGGCGCCGCCATCAGCAGCGCGGAGACGAACTGACTCGAGACGTCGCCCGGCAGGCGGAGCTCACCGCCGGAGAGTCCGCGCCCCGTCAGCGTCACCGGCAGGCGCTCGGCCGTCGCGGGCTCGACGCCGGCGCCGAGCGTCTCGAGGGCGCGCAACAGCGCGCCCATCGGGCGGCGCCGCAACTGCGGCGAGCCGTCGAGTTCGTAGACGCCGTGCGAGGCGGCGCAGGCGGCGAGCAGGAAGCGTGCCGCGGTGCCGGCGTCGCGGCAGTCGACGGCGGCGCGGGCGGCGGGCAGGCGGCCGCCCGACCCCTCGACGGCGAGGCGGCCGGCCGCCTGCCGCTCGACGCCCACGCCGAGCGCGCGCAGGCCGTCGATGAAGGCCGAGGTGTCGTCGGCTTCGAGCGCGCCGAGCACGACGGAGTCGCCCTGCGCCAGGGCGGCGAGCAGCAGCGCGCGGTTGGTGACGCTCTTCGAGCCCGGCAGGCGCACGACGACGTCGAGGTCGGGGCGCGCAGGGCGGATCGGTCGTGCCGGCATGATGCTGCGGATGATACCAGCGGCGGGGGGGGGGGGGGGGGGGGGGGGGG
>DATHSP010000098.1:0-5048 GCA_035464075.1 Thermoleophilia bacterium
ACCGAGCCGCACGCCGCGGTCATGAGCTCGCTGGTCGGCCGGCCCGTCGGCTTCATCGACGACGTCGTCGGGCCGGCCGCCCGCGAGCGCATCGCCGCGCTCGCCGACGGCGACGTGCTGCTGCTCGACAACGTGCGCTTCCTCGGCGAGGAGCTGACGCTGTTCGAGACCAGACTCCAGCTGACGCCCGAGCAGCAGGCCCGGACCCTGACGGTGCGCAAGCTGGCGCCGCTCGCCGACCTGTACGTCTGCGACGCCTTCGCCGCCGCCCATCGCTCGCAGCCCTCCCTGGTGGGCTTCGAGCAGGTGCTGCCGTCGGCCATGGGGAGGCTCTTCGAGAGGGAGTACGCCAACCTCTCGCACCTGCGCGAGGAGCCCGACCGGCCGTGCGTGTTCGTGCTCGGGGGGACGAAGATCCAGGAGGCCTTCCCGATGATGGCCGCGGCGCTCCGCGACGGCGTCGTCGACACCGTGCTCGCCGCCGGCCTGGTGGCCAACGTCATGCTGGCGGCGCGCGGGTTCGACATCGGGGCGCCGTCCATGGAGTTGATCAGGGCGAGCCAGCTCGAGCGCTTCGTCGACGAGTCGAGGGCGATCCTCGCCGAGCACGGCGACAAGGTCGTGCTCCCCGTCGACCTGGCCTGCGTGCAGGACGGCGCCCGCGTCGAGGTCCCGGTCGGCGAGCTGCCGGCCGCGGAGCTGCTGGTCGACATCGGGCACGACACCGTGGACGCGTTCCGGGCGGCAATCGGCGCCGCGGGCACGGTGTTCGTCAACGGACCGGCCGGCGTCTTCGAGAAGCCGGAGAGCGAGTATGGGACGAAGTCGATCTGGGAGGCCATGGCCGAGGCTCCCGGGTACACGGCACTCGGCGGCGGGGACAGCATCGCGGCGATGAACCGGTACGGCCTGGCCGGCCGTTTCTCCTACGTCTGCACGGCCGGCGGCGCCATGGTGCAGTTCCTCTCCGGCAAGCCGATGCCGGTCGTCGAGGCGCTCAGGGGCGCGGCGGCGCGCTTTGCCTGAGCGGAGGGACTGCCGGTGAAGCTCACGATCCCGTACGGCGACACCGAGCTCGCCTTCGAGGTGCCGGACGCGGCGCTGGCCGGCGTCCTCTCGGGGGCCGCGGGTGAGGCATGCGCGCCCGCCGGCCCGGAAGGCCTCGATGACGCGCCGGCGGGCGCCGCGGAGCCGGGGCGGTCGTCCGGTCTCGGCGCCGCCGGGCCGGCGGGCGCCGCCGAACCTGGCCCTCCGACGGCTGCGCCGACGGCCGCCGACGAGGAGGCGGAGATCCGGCGCGCCCTGGCGGAGCCGATCGGCGCGCCGCGCCTCCGCGAGCTGGCGGCCGCGGCCTCGTCGGCCGTCATCGTCGTCAGCGACGTGACGCGGCCCTGCCCGTCCCACAAGTTCCTGCCCGGCCTGCTCGAGGAGCTGCGGCCGCTGCCCCCCGAGGCCGTCACGATCGTGTTCGCCCTCGGCGGCCACCGGCCGCACACCCCCGAGGAGCAACGGGCTCTGGTCGGCGAGGAGGTCGCGGCGAGCGGCGTGCGCCTGCTCGACCTCGACCGGGACGACTGCGTCCCGGTCGGCACGACAAGCCGCGGCACGCCGCTCGCCGTCTTCCGCCCCTACCTCGAGTCCGGCCTGCGCGTGTGCACCGGCAACATCGAGTACCACTACTTCGCCGGTTTCTCCGGTGGCGCCAAGGCCGTGGTGCCGGGGATCTGCACCGACGACACGATCCGCGCCAACCACGGCATGATGCTCGACGAGCGCGCCAAGGCGGGCATCCTCGACGGCAATCCCGTGCGCGAGGACATCGACGAGGCCGGCGGCATGATCGGCATCGACTTCCTCCTCAACGTGGTCCTCGACGAGGAGCGGCGCGTGGTGCGCGCCGTGGCCGGCGACTACCTCGCGGCACACCGCGCCGGCGTGGCCCTCCACGACGCGCGCTGCGACCTGCGCGTCTACGAGGCCGCCGACGTGGTCGTCGCGTCGCCGGGCGGCACGCCCAAGGACATGAACCTCTACCAGGCGCAGAAGACTCTCGACAACGTCGCCGGTGCGGTCCGCGACGGCGGGGTGATCGTGCTCGTCGCCTGCTGCCGGGAAGGACTCGGCAACGCCGTCTTCGCAAAGTGGATGACGGGCATGCGCAGCCCGCGCGACCTCGTCGACCGGATCCGCCGCGAGTTCGTGCTCGGCGGGCACAAGGCGGCGGCGATCGCGGCCCTGCTGGAGCGCGTCGACCTTCACGTGGTGTCGGAGCTCCCCGACGACCTCGTGAGGGCCATGCACATGACACCGTTCGACGGCGTGGACGCGGCGGTCACGGCCGCTGTGGACCGCGCCGGCCGGGACGCGCGGATCCTGGTGATCCCGCACGGAGGCCGAGTGACCGCGCGCCGGGGAGTCCGACAGGAAGAGAGGACAGCATGAGCCCATCGCGGGCCGAGACGCGGTACCCGCTGCAGGCCCCGTTCGACGATCCGGTCTCGAGCCTTCCGTCGACCGCGCAGAAGATCCTCGCCGCGGCCCGCAAGCTGCTCGTCGAGCAGGGCTACGGGGCGGTCACGCTGGAGAAGGTGGCCGCCGAGGCCGGCGTCAACAAGGCGTCGATCCGCTACAACTTCGGCAACAAGGCGGGTCTCATGACCGCCGTGGTCGACGCCCTGATCCACGACGAGTGCCTCCTGCTGGCGGCCGACCTGCGCGAGATCGGCGAGTCGGACGGCGACCGGCTGCACGCCGCCATGCAGGGGATCCGGCGGATGATGGTGAGTGCCGACGACTTCAAGGGGTTCTTCGACGTGCTGCCGCACGCCTTCCGCGACGACGAGCTGCGCGAGCGCATGTTCGCGCTGTACAGGTGGTGGTACCGGCAGAACCTGGAGTGGCTGGGGCTGAACGGCCCGGCGGACCCCGAGCGCAGCGACCTGCTCATGGGCCTGGCGGAGCTCATCGCCGCCATCCCCGATGGGCTGACGCTGCAGATGGGACTCGACCCCGAGCACTTCGATTACATGCGGCCGCTTCGCGCGCTCGAGCTCCTCCTGCGCAACTCCATGGACGACCTGCGTGCCGCCGCGGCCGTCGACAGCGGCACACAGGGCGTTCGCGGCGCGGGGGAGGGAGCGTGATGGAGCTGGGAGGTCTCGCCGGCGCGCGGGTGCTCGTGACCGCCGGCGGCAGCGGGATCGGCAACGTGATCGTCGGCGCGTTCGTCGAGGCGGGAGCCTCGGTCTTCACCTGCGACGTCGACCACGCTCTGGTGGCGGCGCTGCGCGCCTCCCGGCCGGCGGTCGGGGCCGCCGTCGCCGACGTGGCCGACGAAGCCGATGTCGACCGTCTCTTCGCGGAGGCGGGCGCGCATCTGGGCGGGCTGGACGTCCTCGTGAACAACGCCGGCGTCGGCGGGCCCGTCGGCTGTGTCGAGGACCTGTCGCTGCGTGACTGGGAGCGGACGCTCGCCGTCAACCTGACGGGGTCGTTCCTCTGCGCGCGCCGCGCCGCCCCCCTGTTCAAAGCGCAGCGGTCGGGCTGCGTCGTCAACATGTCGTCCCACTACGGCCTGTTCGGCGGGCCGACGCGGTCGCCGTACGCGGCGAGCAAGTGGGCGCTGATCGGGTTCACCAAGACCCTCGCCATGGAGCTCGGGCCCCACGGGGTGCGCGTCAACGCCATCTGCCCGGGGGGCGTCGTGGGCGAGCGGCTCGAGCGGGTCATGAGCCTCGAGGCCGAGGAGAAGGGTCTCACCTGCGAGCAGCTCCGCGCGGAGTGGGTCCGCGGCTGCTCGCTGCGCACCTTCGTGACTCCCGAGGACGTCGCGGCGATGATCCTCTTTCTCTGCTCGGACCAGGGCGCGCGCATCTCCGGGCAGGCGATCGGCGTGGACGGCCACACCGAGTTCATCTGACCCCGGGGCCGGCCGGGCCGGCGGAGCGGCCGTCGCGCCGGACGCCCCCATCTCCCGAGCTCGGCGCTGGCACCGACCGGCTCCTCAGGGCGAACCGCCGGTGAAGAGCGGGTAAGGCCGTACACCGTGCGGTGTGAACATTGACGCACCGTAGACGCGCCTCCTACCGTGCGGGCACCTCGCGCCGACACCTGGCGAGGGCGTCGCCGGCGGAGGCGCGCGTCCGGTGGCTCTCGGGCTGGAGTGTCGGGCCGTCCGCCGTACGGCGGTCGTGCGGCGACCCGCGGCCGTCACTCGCCCTGCGTGTCCTCCGCGTCGACCGGCCAGCCGGCATCCTTCTTCACTTCGGTGAAGACCAGCATGGTCTCGACCTTGTCGACGCCGGGGATCGCGGCGATGTCGTGCTTGATGACCCGGCCCAGATGCTCGAGGTCGCGCACGGCCAGGTGCAGCAGGTAGTCGAAACGCCCGGTGACGTGATAGCAGGCGCGCACGTCGCGCAGGGCGACGACGCCGCGCTCGAACGAGTCGATCCACTTGGTCTGGTGGCCGATGAGCTCGGCGGCGACGAACGCCTGCAGGCCGAGTCCCAGGCTGGCGGGGTTCACGAGGGCGCGGTAGCCGGTGATGTGACCTTCCTGCTCCAGACGGCGGACGCGCTCCGACATCGCCGACTGCGACAGACCGAGCGCTTCCGCCAGCCTGGCGTTGGTGAGGCTTCCGTTCTGCTGCAACCTGACGAGGATCCGGCGGTCGAGCGTGTCCACATCTTCCCCCTGAAGCGGTTGACACCATGATACATCCAGCCCGCTCGGCCGGGTCCTGCCGGTCCGGGGTCCACAGGGGGTCGCAGAGTCTGCTGCACACCGACGCCATGAGCGGCGAGTAGGTCGCGTGACGAATCAATCGCCGTACATACCACGGTGAAAGCGTTGACTCACCGGAAATGCTCCGGCTATCATCTGGGCGGAGACCGAACGCCACCCATCCGCCGCCGCGCGGCGCCGCCACCCCAGGAGGTACACGATGCCCGCGAAGAAAGGCGTCCTCGAGCTTCACGAGATGAAGCGCCGGGGCGAGAAGATCGCCTGGCTCACCGCCTACGACTACCCGACCGCCACCTTCGAGG
>DATHSP010000099.1:0-3753 GCA_035464075.1 Thermoleophilia bacterium
CCCGCAACTCCTCCTCCAGACGAAGGCGCCGCTGGGCCGACTCGGCGTCGCCCTCGCCCTTCAGCGCCTGCAGCTCGATCTCGAGCTGCAGCTTGCGGCGGCGCAGGCCGTCGATCTCCTCGGGCATGCTCTCGAGTTGGACGCGGATGCGGCTCGCGGACTCGTCGATCAGGTCGATGGCCGAGTCGGGCAGCCGCCGGTCGCTGACGTAGCGGTGCGCCATCGTCGCGGCGGCGATGATCGCGGGGTCGGTGATCGCCACGCCGTGGTGCACCTCGTACTTCTCCTTGAGGCCGCGCAGGATGCTGATCGACTCCTCCACCGTGGGCTCGTCGACGACGATCGGCTGGAAGCGGCGCTCGAGCGCAGCGTCCTTCTCGATCTGCCGGTACTCGTCGAGCGTGGTCGCCCCGATCATCCGCAGCTCACCGCGGGCGAGGGCCGGCTTGAGCATGTTGCCGGCGTCGACGGCGCCCTCGGCCTTGCCGGCGCCGACGATCGTGTGCAGCTCGTCGATGAACAGCACGACCTCGCCCTTCGAGCGGGTCGTCTCCTCGACGACGCCCTTCAGGCGCTCCTCGAACTCGCCGCGGTACTTCGCGCCCGCCAGCAGGCTGCCCATGTCGAGCTGCACCACGCGCTTGCCCTGGAGCCCGTCGGGCACGTCACGGGCCACGATCCGCTGCGCCAGTCCCTCGGCGATGGCGGTCTTGCCGACGCCGGGCTCGCCGATGAGGACGGGGTTGTTCTTGGTCCGCCGGAGGAGGATCTGGATGGTGCGCCGGATCTCCTCGTCGCGCCCGATGACGGGATCGAGCTTGCCCTCGGCGGCGCGGCGCGTCAGGTCGATGCCGTACTTCTCGAGCGCCTCGAACTTGGACTCCGCGGTGCGCGAGTCGACCTTCTGACCGCCGCGCACCTCCTGGGCGGCGCGCTCGAGGTCGGCCGCTGGGGGCAGCATCGACAGGGCGTCGCCCGCGGTGCGGCGCAGCGCGACGAGGAGGGCGTCGGCGGCCACGTAGGCGTCGCCCCATGCCTTGGCGACGCCCTCGGCGGCCTCGAGCGCGCTCCCCGTCTGCGGGGCGAGGTACGCCTCCCCCGAGCCACCGGTGACGGTGGGCTCCCGCCCCAGGGCGGCGTCGAGCGCCGCCTGCGCCCGCGCGAGGTCGCCGCCCGCGCGTTGCAGCACGCGCGCGGGCGGTTGCTCGGCGTCGGCCAGCAGGGCGCGGGCGAGGTGCAGCGGCGTCACCGAGGCGTGGCGCCGCGTCCGGGCGATCTGTTGCGCGCTCGCCAGGAGCTGCAGCGCGGTCTCGGTGAAGCGGTTCGTGTCCATGGCCGCAGCCTAGGACTTGAGTGTCCTCGTGTCAAGTTCCTTGATGACTACCTGCGGGTGGGTGGCGCGCGGGGGCCGCCACCCGCCGGCCGAGCAGCCCGCGGGGCCCGGCCACCGGCCGCGCCGACGCGTGTTCCGACCGGTCAGATGGCCCAGGCCGCCGTGCAGGTGGGGCGGCCCATGGGCCGCCCCGAACTGCCGAGCAGCTTTCAAGGAGTCTACGACTCCTTGACAGCTGCCACCATGGCGGTGATCGTGCTCTTCGCGTCGCCGAAGATCATGCGGGTGTTGTCCTTGAGGAAGAGCGCGTTGTCGACGCCGGAGAAGCCCGGGTTCATCGAGCGCTTGAGGACGAAGCAGGTGCGCGCGCGGTCGACCTCGATGATCGGCATGCCCCACAGCGGGCTGGAGGGGTCCTCCTTGGCCGCGGGGTTGACGACGTCGGTGGCACCGATGACTATCGCCACGTCGACGGTCTCCATCGCGGGGTTGACGTCCTGGGGCTCGACGAGCTGCTCGTAAGGCACGTTGGCCTCGGCGAGCAGGACGTTCATGTGCCCGGGCATGCGGCCGGCGACGGGGTGGATCGCATGGCGCACCTCGGCGCCGTTCTTGGTCAGCTGGTCGGCCAGCTCCTTGACGACGTGCTGCGCCTGGGCGACGGCCATACCGTAGCCGGGGACGAACACGACGGAGTTGGCCGCCTCGAGGATGAAGTAGGCGTCATCGGGACTGAGCGGCTTGATCTCGCCGTGGGCGGCCGCGCCGCCGGCGCTGACGGTGGCGCCGAAGCCGCCGAAGAGCACGTTGGCCAGCGAGCGGTTCATCGCCTTGCACATGATGTTCGTCAGGATGAGGCCCGAGGCCCCGACGAGGGCCCCGGCGACGACGAGCACGTTGTTGTCGATGACGAAGCCGGCCATCGCGGCCGCCACGCCCGAGTAGCTGTTGAGCAGCGAGACGACGATCGGCATGTCGGCGCCGCCGATGGGGATGACCGCGAGCACGCCGAGGACGAGCGACAGGACGAGCAGGAGGCCGAACGCGACGGCGACCCCGGGGACGCCGCCCGCCAGTGCCGTGTCGAGCGCGATGACCAGGCCGGCCAGCAAGGCGAGCGCGAGGATCGCGGCGTTGAGGACCTTCTGACCCTTGAACAGGAACGGCTTGCCGTCGATCCGGCCGCTGAGCTTGGCGAAGGCGATGACCGAGCCGGACGCCGCCACGGCGCCGACCAGCACCGTGAGCACGATGGCGACGGCCGAGAAGGTGACCACGCCGTCGGCACGCACGTACTCCGCCCAGCCGACGAGCATGGAGGCGAGGCCGCCGGAGCCGTTGAGCAGCGCGACCATCTCGGGCATCTCGGTCATCTGCACGCGGCGGGCGGCGACGGCGCCGATCGCAGAGCCGACCACGAGGCCGACGAGGATCCAGGTGTAGTCGAGGCCGCCGGAGAAGAGGGTGGCCACGACGGCGATGAGCATGCCGACCGCGGACACCGCGTTGCCGCGCTTGGCCGTCTCGGCCCGGCCCAGCATCTTCAGGCCGGTGATGAACAGGATGGAGGCGACGATGTAGGCGAAGGTCTGCCCGGCTTCCACGTCAGGCGTCCTTGCCGGTCTTGAACATGCCGAGCATGCGGTTCGTGACCATGTAGCCGCCGATGACGTTGATCGTGGCGGCCGCCACCGCCACCGTCCCGAGGATGGTGGCCAGCACGCCGGTCTCGCCCGAGGCGATGATGGCGCCGACGATCGAGATGCCCGAGATCGCGTTCGAGCCCGACATCAGCGGCGTGTGCAGCTGCGACGGCACCTTGGTGATGAGCTCGAGGCCGAGGTAGATGGCCAAGACGAAGACGAACAGCAGGAGCGGGTTCACGCGGAGGCCTCCAAGCGCGCGCGCACGGCGTCGTGCCGCACCGCGCCGTCGTCGGTGAGGAGGACGGCGTCGACGATGCCGTCCTCCGAGGTGGGCCGCAGGGCGCCGTCTACCCAGGCGTGCTCGATGAGGTAGGTCAGGTTGGCGGCGTACATCTGGCTCGCGTCGCGCGCGACCGAGGCCGGCAGCGGGTGCAGGCCGACGATGCGCACGCCGTTGTCGGTGACGACCTCCTCGCCGGCGACCGTGCCCTCGACGTTGCCGCCCGTGGAGGCCGCGAGATCGACGACGACCGACCCCGGCTTCATGCCGGCGATCGCGGCGGCGCCGAGGAGCCGCGGCGCGGGGCGGCCGAAGACCTGCGCGGTGGTGATGATGATGTCGCTCTGGGCGACGACCTTCGCCATCTGTGCGCGCTGCCGCGCGAGCTGCTCGTCGGTCAGCGCCTGCGCGTAGCCCTGCTCGGTCTGACCCTGCTCGCCGCCGAGGTCGAACTCGACGAAGCGGGCGCCGAGCGACTTGACCTGCTCGGCCAC
>DATHSP010000100.1:0-2780 GCA_035464075.1 Thermoleophilia bacterium
AGGGGCGGGCCGTGAGGCCCGCCCCTCGCGCTTCTCGATCCGCGCTCGCGCGCGGCGTGATGCTCAGGGTCCGCTCAGATGCCGAGTGCCGCCCGCTTCTCGTCGATGTGGGCGAGCATGCCGGCGACCGCCTCCTTGGCGTCGGTCTCGACGGCGAGCTTGCCGCCGGTCACGCCGGGGAGGTCCTGGGTCACGAGCTGTACGAGCCGCGGCGCGCCGGTCACGAAGGGCACCGGGCTGACGTGCGTGTAGAGGCCGAAGGCCAGCGCCGCCATGGCGTCGATGGTCGCCTTCTGCTCCATGTACTCGGGTGCCGTTGCCACCACAGGCAACGCCGGCACGTCGACGCCGAGGGCGTCGGCGATGGCGCCGACCAGCACCAGGATGCGGCCGGTGTCGGTGCAGGTGCCGAAGCTCAGCACCGGCGGGATCCCGAGAAGCTCGCAGACGGCCTTCAGGCCGGGGCCGGCGAGCTCCTTCGCCTCCGGGGCCTCGAGGCCGGCGACCTGGACGGCGGCGTTGCCGCAGCCCATGGCCAGCACGAGGACGTCGTTCTTGATGAGTTCCTTCGCGACCTCGACCGTCATGCAGTCCTGGCCCGAGTCACGCAGCGTCGTGCAGCTGACGAGGCCGGCGACGCCCTTGAGGGTGCCGTTCTTGATCACGTCGAGCAGCGGGTCGAGCGAGCCGCCGAGGGCGCCGAGGATGCTCTCGGTCGAGAAACCGGCGACGGCGTCGCCGGTGCGCAGCTCGGGGGCGCCGTTGCCCATCGCCTTGCGCTTCGGGTAGTTGGCGACCGCCATGGCGATGAGCTGCTGCGCCTGGTCGGCGGCCTTGGCGGGGTCGAAGATGACGCCCTCGTCCATCCCGGGGACGCCGACGAGATCGCTCACCGGAACCAGGAGGGTGCCATGACGGTGACAGGTGTCGGCGAGCGTCGGCACGGTGCAGTTCATGTCGGCGGCGAAGACGTCGAGACCGCCGGTCGCCACGGCGAGTTCCTCGTTCAGCCAGTTGCCGGTGAGGCCGACGAAGACGTCGTCGACCTCGAAGCGCTGGACGAGCTCCTGGCCGGTCTCGATCGAGCCGACGATGCGCAGGCCCTTGGCGCCGGCCGCCTTGGCCTTCGCCTGGGCGGCCTCCGTGTGCGCCGCGTCGATCAGGGCCGCGCCCATCATGGGCTCGTGACCGTTGACGGCGATGTTGACGTAGTCACCGTCGATGATGCCGAGGTCGGTCTTGATGGCGTGCGGCGTCGGGGTGCCGAAGAGGGCGTCCTGGACGAACTCGAGCGGTACCTGGACGCCGTAGGCGGTGGCGATGCCGAGGCGCAGGCCCTTGAGGGCGAGCGAGACGTAGTCGCCGTTCACGTTGGTGAGGCAGTTGGCGGTCGCGACCGTGTTCTCCTGCAGGGCGCCGCCGGGGAAGATGCCGAGCTCCTCCCACACCTTCTGGCGCGGCGCCGGGGCGAAGGCCTTCACGAGCGGCGAGGGGTCCTTGTGATCCCGGGCCAGCTCGGCGATGAGGGCCGTCGAGAGGCGCTTCGGCAGCGTGTCCTTCGGCTCGACGTCGAGGGCGATCGCGCCGGCGAGCGTCTCCAGCTTGCCCCAGTCCTTGACCTCGAAGGTGCCGCCGGGCTTCGCCTCGGCGAGCGTCTTGAACACCTCGTTGGCGTGGTACATGTAGGTCGCCGTGCCCATCGTGTTCTGCAGGAGGAAGTTGCGCATCGCCATGCCGTCGGCGTCGATGCCGCAGACGCCGCGCGGGGCCTTGGGGGTGATGCGGCAGGGGCCCTGCGAGCACAGCGAGCAGCGGATGCCCTGCTCGCAGAAGGTGCAGCGCTTGCCCTGCGCCTCCATCCTGTCCCACACCGTCTCTTCGCCGGCGTCGCGGGCTCTCTGCACCATCGTGTTGACTGAGCCGTGGTAGCTGTCCATGGGACCTCCGGTCCTGGGGCGACCCGTCGTGGGCGCCGGATGGGTGTGGTGGGTGTGGTCGTGTGCGGTCACGGGTGCGGAGTCTACGACCGGGTCAACGGCGGCCGGTCATCCGTGGATGAGTTGCGGCAGGCACCTGGCGCAGGCCCAGAGGCTCTCGCCCTTGAGGCGGCAGGGGAAGAGGACGCCGTCCATCTCGCTGCGGCCGCAGTTGAAGCAGGTCTGCTGGATCGTCGCCGCGGCGGCCAGCTTCTGGGCCATCTTCTCGGCCGCCGCTTCCTCGTCGAACTCCGGCGCTTCGCGCTTCTCGACGGTGAGCGCGCCCTCGGGGCAGACGGCGAGGCAGAAGCCGGCCCCGTCGCAGAGCTCCTCCTTCATGACCTTGGCCTTGCCGTCGACGATCTCGATGGCGCCCTCGGCGCACGGCGTGACGCACAGGCCGCAGCCCGTGCAGAGCTCCTCGTCGATCTTCACGATGCTGCGTACGGCCATCTCTCGTCCTCTCGTCTCGCCGCCCGGCCCGTGGGCGCGACGGAGCGGCGGTTAAACACTTCGGGTGTAGTGGTTACTCTAGGGGGAGAGGGGACGCGCCGCCATTGACGTGCGTCAACCGCCGCGTCCCGCCGTGCCCCGCGGCTGGGGGCGCTCGCGATAGACTGGCGCCGTGGAGCCGCGCGACATACGCATCGAGTTCCTGAGCGCCATGGCCGGCGCTCTCAGTCGTTTCGGCCTCAACGCCGACGCGACCGAGCGCGGTCTGAGGGCCGCCGCCGCGGCCCTGGACCGGCGGGCCGCGGTCCACGTCACGCCGACCTCGATCATGGCCTCGTTCGGCGGGCCCGG
>DATHSP010000101.1:0-3048 GCA_035464075.1 Thermoleophilia bacterium
TCGCGCTGACCGCGGGCAGCCGCGGCATCCGCGACCTCGCCCCGATCCTGCGCACGGTCGCCACGTACGTGCGCAGCGCCGGCGGCGAGCCCTTCCTCGTGCCCTGCATGGGCAGTCACGGCGGCGCCACGGCAGACGGGCAGGCGGAGGTGCTGGCGTCGCTCGGTGTGACCGAGGAGACCGTCGGCGCGCCGGTCGTCTCCTCGATGGACGTCGTCACCGCCGGCGAGAGCCGCTTCGGCACGCCCGTCTGGGTCGCCCGCGACCTGGCGGAGGCCGACGCGGTCGTCGTGGTCAACCGCGTCAAGCCGCACACCGACTTCCGCGGACCGGTGGAGAGCGGCCTCGTGAAGATGCTGGTGATCGGCGCCGGCAAGCACCGCGGCGCGGCCGAGGCGCACCGCGTCGCCCTCCGGCACGGCTTCCCGGCCGTGCTCGAGGAGTACGCGCGTCTCGCGCTGGCGCGGCTGCCCGTGATCGGCGGTGTCGCCGTGATCGAGAACCAGCGCGACGAGACCGCTGAGCTGGGCGTCCTCGCGGCCGAGCACCTCTTCACCCGCGAGCGGGAGCTGCTCGAGCGGGCGCGGCGCCTCACGCTCTCACTGCCCTTCGACGAGATCGACTGCCTGGTCGTCGACGAGATGGGCAAGGACATCAGCGGCGCCGGCCTCGACACCAACGTCATCGGCCGCATGAACTCGCGCTGCGGCGCCGCGGCCGAGCGGCCGCGGATCACGCGCATCGTGGTGCGCGACCTGACCGCGGCCTCGCACGGCAACGCCATCGGCATCGGCATGGCCGACTTCACGACGACGCGCCTGCTCGCGGCGGTGGACCGCGAGGCCACGGCCGTGAACTGCATCACCTCGATGGGGCCCGAGGACGCCCGGCTGCCGATCGCCTTCGCGCGCGACGTCGAGGCGGTCGAGGCCGCCTTCACCACGTCCGGGGCGGCCTCGACCGCCGAGTTCTCCCTCGTCTGGGTCCGCAACACCCTGGCGCTCGAGGAACTCCTCGTCTCGACCGCCTTGCTGCCGGCGGTGACGGCCGACCCGTCGCTCGAGCTCCTCGGCGAGCCCTTTCCCTTCCCCGCCGGCGAGGACGGCTCGCTGGCGCCCGCGTGGCACCTGACCTGACGGAGCGCGGCCGCAGTCCATCACGACTCCCCCGCTTCCGTCTCCGTCGCACTCGCCCCCGTGTCTTCACGCTCCTCTTCGGGGCGGTCTTCCTCCGCCCCGACACCTGCGAGCCGGGAGGCATCCCTTTGCCGTCGGCGAAATCGATGACCACACCGGTCCCACGAGACAGCCGATCGACGGGGCGGACCACGGCCCCGGTGGGACCGCCATCCGATGGGATCGTCGTCGCGCTGTCGCGCCGCCGCCGGACAGGAAGGGAGCAGACCATGAGAGGTGCACCGTCTGGGCGGAGCGCGCGGCGCTTCGTCGTCATCCTGGGCGCGCTCATCCTTGCGGGAACGGTGGCCGCTGCGGCCACGTCGGCGACGACGCCGGCTGAGGTGGCGGCGTCCGAGGAGCCGGCGCAGGCCGCGACGGCCGGCCGACCCACCGGCGGGCCGCCGGCCGCCGGGGGCACGCAGATCCTCCGGGCGACCGAGAGCGGGAAGGTCCTCGAAGTCATCGAGGCTCCGCTGAGCTCGGCCGAAGTGCCGGTGGCCACCGACCCGGCGTCCGAGAGCCTCGGGTTCTCGGCCGGCGCGATCTCCCCGACTTGGTACCAGTCGGTCGGCTGGATGGACCTCGCCGGCGATGCGGCCGCGGATGCGGTCGCCACCGGCCTCCGGACCGTGTACGTGGCCGGGTACGTCACGGCCCTCAGCCGTGACCTCTCGCTGGTCAAGTACGTCGACGGGGTCGAGGCGTGGATCGGGATCTACGACGGACCGGCGCAGGGCAGCGACGAGGCCCTCGCCGTGGCCGCCCGCGGGACGGCGATCTACACGGCCGGCTACCGGACGACGTTGCGCGGCGACCGCGACCTTCTGCTCATCCGCTGGGACCGCAGCGGCAACCGCGTCTGGACGAGGGCCTACGACTCCGGCAGCCGCAAGTTCGACGGCGCCAGCGACGTCGCCGTCGACCGCGACGGCAACGTGACCGTGATCGGCGCGAGCGTGTCGGCGGCCGGCAGCTCCGACTGGGTCGTGATCAGCTACAAGGCGGACGGCACGCGCCGCTGGGTGCGGCGCTACGACGGACCGGCGCACCTGACCGATGAGGCCGCCAGGATGGTGGTCGATTCGTCCGGCAACGTGTACGTGGTCGGGTTCAGCTACTCGGCCGCCAACGGCCGCGACGCCCTGGTCGCCAAGTACTCGAAGGCGGGCGACCGTCTCTGGGTGCGGCGCTACAACGGCGAGGGCGACGGCCTCGACGACGCGTACTCCCTGCGCGCACGTCCCGGCGGCGGGGTCTACGTCGCGGGCATCACGTACCGGCCGACGACCGGGTACGACGGGCTCCTGCTCGCCTACAACGCGGCCGGGACACGGCTGTTCGCGTCTGCCGACTGGGGCGGGCTGAGCAACAACGTCGCGGAGGCACAGGCCTACCTCGACCTCGAGGTGCTGCCCGGCGGCGACATCCTCTGCGGCGGGTACGACGAGCGCTACACCGACGGGTACGCGATGGACAGGTACCGCGCCGTCTTCAGGCCGACCGGCGCGATAGTCGAGCAGCGGTGGGAGTTCAGTGCCGGCAGCTGGAGCGAGTGGATCACCGATTTCGCGAAGGACGGTCAGGGTGGCGTCTACATCACGGGCACCTACGCGACGAGTTCCACGGCGTCGCAGATCTACACGCAGCGCGTGCGTGCCGGCGGCACGACGTGGGGCAGTCGCTGGCCGACGACCCCGACGTCGAGGGACGAGCCCGCGGCGATCGCCGTCAACGGGGTCAACGCCTACGTCGTCGGCAGGCACTACAACAGCATCACTGACTACGACCAGGTGCTGCTGGCCTACGTCTACTGACGAGGCGCCTGTCCGGCGTTGCCCGGCAGGGACGTGCCGGGGTGGGCCCGGGGCGG
>DATHSP010000102.1:0-6124 GCA_035464075.1 Thermoleophilia bacterium
GACCCCGATGCCGCCCGCCGCCGCCCGCCGCTCTCGCTCGGCGGCCCGCTCGAGGCCGCCCTCGCGTTCGCCGCGCACGGCCTGCCGGTGGCGGCCGCGGCCGTGCTCGCGCCCGGCGCCGACTCGGCGGGTCCCGACCCGACCGAGACCGTCGTCCGCCGTCACGCCGCCGTGCTCGCCGCCTGCGTCGCCGTGCAGGCGGTCGCGCCCGGGGCGCCGATCATGTACGCGACGGCCGACCCTGCGGCCCCGCAGACGTCCGCCGCGCTGATCGCCGCCGCGCAGCTCGCCGACCGCGCCGGTCTGCCGGCACTGGCGCCGGCCATGCTCACGCGCTCGCCGGCGCCCGACTGGCAGGCGTGCAGCGAGAACGCCTTCTCGTCGATGAGCGCGGTGCTCGCCGGCGCCGACATCGTCGCCGGCGCCGGCACGCTCGCCGGGGGCACCGTCTTCTCGGCGGTCGCGCTGGCCCTCGACAGCGAGATCCACTCGTGGAACGCCGCCATCGCCGCCGGCATCCCCGTCGACGAGGAGACGCTCGCCGCCGAGGTGATCCACGCGGTCGGGGTCGGCGGCAACTACCTGAGCCAGCGCCACACCCGGCGGCACATGAAGGAGATCTGGCGCCCCAGGCTGCTCGACCGCAGCTCCTGGGACGCCTGGGTCGCCGGCGGCCGCAGGGGCGCGCCCGAGGCGGCCGCCGAGCTCGTGAGGACGACGCTCGACGGCCACACGCTCGCGCCCCTCGAGGCCGCCGTCGCCGACCGCATCAACGAGATCATCGCCACCGTTCAGTGAGGGGAAGGAGCACTCCGTGACCGAGACCAGGCACCACCGCGACATACCGCTCTTCAAGGACGTCACCGACGAACAGTGGAACGACTGGCACTGGCAGGTGCGCCACCGCCTCACCACGGTGGAGGACCTGGACCAGGTCCTTCGCCTCACGGACGAGCAGCGCGCCGACCTCGAGAGGTGCATGGGCAAGTTCCGCGTCGCCGTGACGCCCTACTACGCCTCGCTCATGGACCCGGACGACCCCTCGTGCCCCGTTCGCCAGCAGGGTGTCCCGACGCCGGCCGAGCTGACCGTCGGCGCCGCCGACATCAAGGACTCGCTCGGCGAGGCCATCGACTCGCCGACGACCCTGATCACGCATCGCTACCCGGACCGCGTGCTGTTCATCACCACCGAGATGTGCTCGATGTACTGCCGCCACTGCACGCGGCGGCGCATCGTCGGCGAGCACGAGGGCGCGGTCTCCAACGAGGATTTCGAGAACGCCTTCACCTACATCCGCCGCAACCCCGAGGTGCGCGACGTACTGCTCAGCGGCGGCGACCCGCTGACGCTCTCCGACGACCGGCTGGAGTGGCTGCTCAAGGAGGTCACGGCGATCCCGCACGTCGAGATCGTGCGCATCGGCTCGCGCATGCCCGTCGTCTGCCCGCAACGCATCACCCCCGAGCTCTGCGCGATGCTCAAGAAGTACCACCCGCTGTACCTGAACACCCACTTCAACCATCCCAAGGAGATCACCCCCGAGTCGACGCGCGCCTGCGCGATGCTCGCCGACGCCGGCGTCCCCCTGGGCAACCAGTCCGTCCTCATGAAGGGCGTCAACGACTGCGCCAGGGTGATGAAGCGGCTGGTGCACGGCCTCGTGCAGATCCGCGTCAAGCCTTACTACTACTACCAGTGCGACCTCGCCGAGGGTACGGGGCACTTCCGCACCTCGGTGGCCAAGGGACTCGAGATCTACGAGAGCCTGCGCGGGCACACGACGGGCTTCGCCGTACCGGTCTACATCATCGACGCCATCGGTGGCGGCGGGAAGACGCCGGTGCTCCCGCAGTACCTGATCTCGCAGGCCGAGCATCAGGTGATCCTGCGCAACTACGAAGGCATCATCTCGAAGTACACGGAGCCCGACGACTACGAGTTCGAGTGTCACTGCGAGGACTGCGAGGCCGACCGCGAGCGCCTGGGCGTGGCCCAGCTCTTCGACACCCAGGCGCCGATGCTCGAGGACGTGTGGGCGGCGCGCTGGAAGAAGGTCGAGGACCGCAAGGCCCTCATGGCCGACATCCACACGGAGCCGTTCGAGGTCAAGCACTGAGCGGCGTACGACGGGCCGGCGCGCGCGACGGGCACCGGTGACGGACGGACGCGCCTCGGCGGCGTGGAGGACGGAGCGACGAACGTGATCGAAGCGTACGACGGGAGCTGCGAAGCGCCCGGGCGCGCGGGACGGTCCGGCAGGCCGAAGCACGCGGGACGAGGGACCGTCGACGACAGGAGGCAGGGGTGGCGAAGGTCTTCATAGAGCCCGTCGGGGTGACGATCGAGGTCGGTGAGGAGCAGGACCTCCTCACCGCGCTCCTCGCCGCCGGGATCGCCATCCCCAGCGACTGCGCCGGGCGCGGAACCTGCGCCAAGTGCCTCGTGCGCCTGGGGTCCGGCGAGCTCACGGAGGTCACGGAGGTCGAGGCCCGGCGGCTCTCGGCGCACCTGCGCGACGACGGCTGGCGCCTCGCCTGCCAGGCGCGGCCGACCTCGGGGCGCGTCAGCATCGAGGTGCGGCAGACCGGCGGCCGGCGCAGGATCCTCACGACGTCGAAGCTGCACCACGGCAAGGCCAAGCCCGCCGTCGTCCGCCGGCTCGTCGAACTGCCGCCGGCCACGCTCGAGGACAAGCGCGCCGACCAGGAGCGCCTGCTCGCCACCTGCGCCGCCTGCGGCGACGGCCGGCAGGCGGCCCTCGGTGCGACCCGCGAGCTGCCCGACATCCTGCGGCGCCACGGCTGGCGCGCGACGGTCACCTCGTACGACGGGCGCGTCATCGACGCCGAGCCGCCCGAGGTGCAGGCGGTCGCCTACGGCGCCGCCGTCGACATCGGCACCTCGAAGGTCATCGCCTACCTCTTCGACCTCGAGGCCGGTCGCCTGGTCGACCAGGAGGCGGCCGAGAACCCGCAGATGCGGTACGGCGAGGACGTCATCTCACGCATCGCCCGCGCCGTCGACGCGGACGGCGCGCGCGAGCTCGCCACGGCCGTGCGCGACGGCATCAACCAGGTCCTCGGGGAGCTCTGCGAGCGCAACGGCGTCGACCCCCGGCACATCTACGACATGACCGTGGTCGGCAACACGGCGATGCATCACCTCGCCCTCGGCCTCTCGCCCGTCGGGCTCGGCTCGGCGCCGTTCGCCCCCGCCGTCGCCGCCCCGCTCACGCTGCGCGCGGCCGAGCTCGGGCTGGCGATGAACCCCGAGGGCGGCGTGCACTTCCCTCCGCCGATCGCCGGCTTCGTCGGCTCCGACGCGCTGGCCGTGGTCGCGGCGACGCGCCTGGCCTCCAAGCGCCTGCCCTGCCTGGCCCTCGACATCGGGACCAACACCGAGATCGCCATCGCCCACGATGGGCGTGTCACGGCGACGAGCTGTGCCTCGGGGCCGGCCTTCGAGGGCTACCAGATCGCCCACGGTATGAAGGCCGTGGCCGGGGCCATCGAGCGCGTGCGCTTCGACCACGCCGGCCTGCCCACCGAGGTCACGACCATCGGCAACCAGCCCGCGCTGGGGCTGTGCGGCTCGGGCGTCGTCGACCTGCTCGCGGGGCTGGTCGTGAGCGGCGTGGTCGATCGCACCGGCAGGATGCAGCCCCACGCGCGCGTGCGTCAGGGCGACAGCGGCCTCGAGTACCTGCTGACCGAGGGCGTGTCGGGACCGATCGTCTTCACCCAGCACGACGTGCGCGCCCTGCAGCTCGCGAAGGGCGCCATCGCCAGCGGCTGGGTGCTGCTGCTCGAGAACCTCGGCCTCGAGCCCGGCGACCTTCACCGGGTCTACGTCGCCGGCGCCTTCGGCAACTACCTCGACGTCGGCGCGGCCCTGCGTCTCGACCTGCTGCCGCCGGTGCCCCGCGATCGCGTGGCGTTTGTCGGCAACGCCGCCGGCGTCGGCGCCCAGATGGCGCTGATCGACGTGGGCGCCCGGCGCCGCATGGCCGCGTTGCGTTCCCGCATGGAGTTCCTCGACCTGGCGACCGACGCGCGTTTCAACGACGTCTTCACGCGGCGGTTGCAGTTTGCCCCTCGGGCCTGAGAGCCGGGCGCCGGAAGGCGCGCGCGAGGCGACGCCGCTCGCTCACGAGGCCGCGCCGCTCGCTCAGGCGGGCGTGGCCCCCGATGCGCCGCCTGCGCGGCTACCTCGAGACCGGCGGGGCCTCCATCGTCAACGGTTCGATCGGCACCATGGTCAGCTATGCGACCATGCCGGCGAGCATGCTCCTCGTGGTGCGCATGGCGTTCGCTGCCCTGGCTCTCGGTGTCGTCGTGCTGCCCCGGGGCCTCCTCCGCGAACTGCGCCGGCCGGGGGTGCCCCTCCGTGTCCTCGGGATAAGCGCGACGCTCGCCGCCAACCTCCTGCTCTACTTCCTCGCCATCCGCGCCACCGGCGTGTCGGTGGCGATCTTCCTCTCGTACCTCGCCCCCGTGTATCTCGCCGTCGTCGCGCCGCTCGTGTTCCACGAGCGCACCGAGCGTGCCGTCTACCTGGCCCTCGCCGTCGGTCTGGGCGGCATGGCGCTGATCCTCGTGCCCGGGCTCGCCGAAGCCCGCCTCTCGACCCTCGGGCTGCTGTACGCCTGGGGCGCCGGGGTCATGTACGCGGTCTATCTGCTGTTCGCCAAGTCGCTGCAGCGCCGGCACGTGCCGAGCACGGCGATCGTCTTCGTGCAGAGCGTCTTCACCGCGCTCGTGGTCCTGCCCCTCGGCCTCTACGAGGTCGTCGGCCGCTACACCCCGACCGCCGCCGACCTGGTCATGGGCCTGATGCTCGGCGTCGTCACGACCGCCTTCACCTTCAGCCTCTTCATGCACGGGCTGCGCCACATCAAGGTGCAGCACGCCCCGATCATGGGCTACCTCGAGCCGGTGAGCGCACCGGTCTACGCGTTCATCTTCCTCGGCGAGCGGCCCGGGCCGTGGACCCTCGCCGGCGGGGCGCTGATCATCGTCAGCGGGCTGCTCGTCGTCGCTTTCGGGGGCGAGACCCAGCCGGAGCTGCAGGGATGACGGTCGCGGCCCAAGGCGCTCGCCGGACCCCGGTCATGCTCGAGGGCTACGCCCTGCTGGCGGTCACCTACCTCGTCTGGGGCTCGATCGGCGCCCTGGTGCGCTACGCCGACGCCCCCGAGAGCGTCCTGATCGTCGTGCGCATGCTGATCGCGGTGGCGGTGCTCGGCGCGCTCTTCGCGCGTCGCGCCACGTTCGCCGAGCTCCGCACGTGCGGGGTGCGCGGCCGGCTCCTTCTGATGGGGATCATCAGCCCGACCTGCCTGCTGCTCTTCTTCGTCACCTTGCGTCTCACGGACGTGGCGATCGGCATGTTCCTGCTCTTCATGGCGCCGGTGTACGTCGCCCTCCTGGCGCCGCGCCTCATGGGGCAGCGGCCCGACCGCATCGTGGCGCCGGCCCTCGTCGTCGCCCTGGCCGGCATGGTCGCGATCCTGCTGCCGGCCCTCGCCGGCGCCGGTGACATCTCGCTCGCCGGGCTCGCCTGCGGGGTCGCCACCGGACTCCTCTTCGCCGCCTACCAGCTGATCGTGAAGTCGGTCTCGCGCCAGGTGCGCAGCTCGACCATCGTGCTCGTCGAGCTGACGTGCGTCATCGTCTTCCTGCTGCCGCTGGCGCTCTGGCAGGCCGCGGGCATGGACCAAGGGTTCACGCAGCGCGACTGGATCTCGGCGGTCGCGATGGGCCTCTTCGCCACCGCCCTCGCCTACATGCTCTACATCGAGGGCGTGCGCCGCGTGCGGGTCGAGCACGCCTCGATCCTGGGCTACCTCGAGCCCGTGAGCGCGCCGCTCTACGCGCTCGTCCTGCTCGGCGAGGCGCCGGCTGCGACGACGCTCGCCGGCGGCGCGCTCATCGTGCTGGCCGGCCTGCTCATCGTGCGCTACGGGGCCGCCGATGTGGCGCCCGAGCCCGGCAGGCCGCCGCTCGAGGTGCCCTCAGGGCGCGAGGCGGACGCAGGGGGCGCGGCGGGCACCGCGGGCACCGCGGTCGCGCCCCTCGCGCGGGATGCCGGGGGGCCGCGGATTCGATAGGCTGTGCGCGGT
>DATHSP010000103.1:0-8316 GCA_035464075.1 Thermoleophilia bacterium
CGCCCCGCGCCCGGCACGGGCGCGGGGCGCCTCGGCATTCTCGCCGCCGTCCCGAGCGTCGTGACCGCCACCGCGGCGCGCGCGCCGCATCCGGTGGCGGACTTCGTGCGCTCGACCCTGCATCGTCTCCGCTCCGTCAGAACGCGGTCAGTCGGCGGCAGCGCGTCCCACCGGCCCGCCCGCCACTGGAAGGGTTCTAGCCCGGGCCGCCGGCAATGTAGACTACATGGGTCCCACATCGACAGAAGGAGCTTCTGAATGCCGAGCATCCAGGGCACGCAGACCGAGCAGAACCTGCTCAAGGCCTTCGCCGGCGAGAGCCAGGCGCGCAACCGTTACACCTTCTACGCGAAGGCGGCGCAGAAGGACGGCTTCGAGCAGATCGCCGCCCTCTTCCTGCAGACCGCGGAGCACGAGCGCCAGCATGCCAAGCGCTTCTTCAAACACCTCGAAGGCGGCGTGGTGGAGATCACCGCCGCGTATCCGGCCGGCCCCCTCGAGGGCACCACGGCCGAGCACCTGGCCGCCGCGGCCGCCGGCGAGCACGAGGAGTGGACCGACCTCTACCCCGCCTTCGCCGACGTTGCCGAGAAGGAGGGCTTCAAGGACGTCGCCACCACCTTCCGCATGGTCGCCAAGGCCGAGTCGATGCACGAGACGCGCTACCGCAAGCTGCTCGCCAACGTCGAGAACGACGAGGTCTTCAAGAAGGCCGACCAGGTGAAGTGGATGTGCCGCAAGTGCGGCTACATCCACGAGGGCCCCAGCGCGCCCAAGGTCTGCCCGACCTGCACGCACCCGCAGTCGTACTTCCAGGTCTTCGCCGAGAACTACTGATCGGCCGCAGGCCGCTCCGCGGCGCGTCGTGACCCGTCGCGGCGGTCGCTGAGGCGCAGGTGAACGACGCCGGCGGGGCCGCTGACAGCGGCCCCGCCGGCGTCGCCGCTTCCGGCCCTCGCCGGCGTCGCCGCTTCCGGCCCTCGCCGGCGCCGCCGCTTCCGGCCGTCATCCGTTTCGCCGTGTCCGGCCCTTGTCGCCTGCCACCTCGCCGGCATCACCGTTGCCCTCCCCGGTCGTCGGGCTCGGGCGACGGCCCGCCGGATCTCCTCCAGGTTGCGGGCATCGCCGTCCCCGCAGGGTCTTCCAACGCATCATTGTCGGCGCGGACGGGTAGGCCGGGGGCGTCGATCCTTGCGGAGGGAGTGAGCGCCATGCTGTGCAGTCTTGCGACGAAGCTCGGTGAGCGGGAACTCGGGGAGGTCGCGGCGCTCGAGCGCGAGCTCGGGGTGACGATCCTCGCCTTCTCGTGCCACGACGTCGACCCGGCCGAGGCGGACGAGCGTCAGCTCGGCCGCATCCGCGAGGTCGAGGAGGAGTTGGGGGTCTCGCTGGTCGCCGTCAAGTCGTAGCGCCGGGCGGCCGTGCCCGCAGCGGGGGCGCCGCCGGCGCTCCGCGGATCGGACGGAGGGAGACTCATGGAGGTCCCGACCGGCGTCGACATCGACGAGCTTCTCGCGCCGCGCGACGCGCCCTGCGTGTCGCTCTTCATGCCGGCGCATCGCAAGGGGGCCGAGACGCAGCAGGACCGGCCCCGCCTGAAGAACCTGCTCGACCAGGCCGAGGAGCGCCTGCTGGCGCTCGGCCTGCGGGCCCCGGACGCGCGCGCGCTCCTGCAGCCGGGGCGCGACCGGCTCGACGAAGGGGTGTTCTGGCGGCATCAGGGTGACGGGCTGGCGATGTACCTGGCCCCGGGCTGGTCGCGTGACTTCCGTCTGCCGTACACCCTGCGCGAGCTCGTGGTCGTCGGCGGACGATGCCACCTGCGGCCGCTGCTCGAGGGCATCTGGCCTGACCAGCCCTTCCATCTCCTCGCCCTGAGCCTGAGCGGCGTGCGCCTCTTCGAGGGGTCGCGGCACCGGCTCGAGGCGCGCGAGCTCCCCGGCGCCCCCAAGGGCATCGAGGACACACAGCGCTTCCTCGTCGTGGAGAAGCAGCTTCACGCTAAGGTCGGGCCGCGGCGCGACGTCTCGCGGGCGGCGATCTATCACGGCCACGGCGCCGGCCGCGAGGACGAGCGCGAGCGCGTCGTCGAGTACCTGCGCGAGGTGGACCGTGCCGTGGTGAACGCGGTGGGCCGCTCCGGCCTGCCGCTCGTGCTGGCCGGCGTCGAGAACGTCCTCGCCGTCTACCGGGGACTGACGAGCCACGGCAAGGTCCTCGACGGAGCCGTCGACGGGAGCCCGGACGACCTCCCCGTGGACCGCCTGCACGCGACCGCCTGGCCGCTCGTCGAGCCGGTCGTGGTCGGGCGCCGCGAGGCGGCCCTCGAGCGCTACGCCGAAGGGGCGGCCAGGGGTGCGGCCGTCACCGGTCTCGACGAGGTCCTCACGGCTGCGGCGCAGGCGCGCCTCGACACCCTCTTCGTCGCCGAGGGCGAGCACCGCTGGGGCTGGTTCCTCGCGGAGACCGGTGAGGTCCGTCACCACGACGGCCCCGAGCCGGGCGACGAGGACCTGCTCGACCGCGCCGTCGTCGAGACCTTCCGGACGGGAGGCTCGTTCTTCAGCCTGCCGCTCGACCAGATGCCGGCCGGCCGGACGATCGCCGGCCTCGCGAGGTACTGAGCGCCGGCCGGCGCGCGGCCGGTCGCCGGCGTCACCGCGTGCCGGCCAGGGCCCGGCGCAACGCGCCGGGGGTCTTGCGCTCCGGCGGCGGGCGCGGCGGAGTCGGGGCGGAGAGCTCGGCCGCCGCCTTGAGGACGACCGCGCTGGGGATCGCGAGACCCAATGTGCGCGTGCCCTGCTCGATGCCCAGGGTGGCCACGTTGATGCCGATGACCCGTCCCTCGGCGTCGGCCAGCGGGCCGCCCGAGAACCCCTGCTCGAGCTGCGTCGAGGACTCGATCAGGGTGTCGAGGCCGGGGCGCTGCGGGACGGCCATGTTCTCGAGCACCTCGGTCACGATGCCGTTTGACACCGGTTCTGCGAACTCCCCGGGCGCCCCGACGGCGAAGACGGGCGCCGCGGTCTCGATCGCGGTGAGGTCGGTGGCGAACGTCGCCGGGGTCAGCCCGGCGAGGTCGACCTCGATGAAGGCGAGGTCGAGGTCGGGGACCCGGGTGACGAAGCCGGCGACGGTCTCGCGGCCGTCGGCGGCGACCACCCTGACGCTGGCCGAGACCTGGCCGCCCGCCATGGTGATGACGTGGTCGTTGGTCACGATGAGGCCGTCGGCCGTCATGACGACGCCCGTACCGAGCGCCGTGCGCACCGTTCCCGAAGCGTCGACGCCTTGCACGTGGATCTCGGTCACCGAGCGCATCACCGTGTCGGCCGGGCCGCCGCCGGCAGGGGTGGACCCGGGAGGGTCGAGCGAGCCCGCGAGACCGACGGCCAGCACGAGCAGGGCGACGACTGCGGCGGCGGCGACGAAGACGGAGCGCAGGAGGCTCCGGGCGCGCAGAGCGGCGTAGCTCGGCGTGGGGCCTGCCGGTGCGAGCACCGGCGGCACCACGTAGGCGTACAGCGACGGCGCCGTGCACAGCTCGCCCGGCATCGGTCCCCCTTCGTCCCCATCGGTGGTACCCGCTGCTCCACGTGTACCCGGCTGCCGGGCCTTCGTCAACTGCGCCCCGTCGTCCGCGGGGGCAACGTGGAGGCATCGCGCTCACCCGTCGGCCCGGTCGGCGCCCTCGCGCCGGCACGGCTGGCGCGGCCGCCGCACCTCTGGCAGACGGGCACCGTGCTCCACGCTCCGTCGTGCTGGCGCGGCCGCCGCACGCCCCGGTAGGCTGACGCCGTGACGCCCGGGACCCCCCACGACAGCCGCCGCGCCTCAGCTTCGGCGGCGCTCCTCGTCGTCGTCGTCGCGCTGACGATGCAGACCGGCTCGGCGCTGGCCGCGCGGCTGATCGAGTCCGTCGGCGTGGTCGGGGCGCTGTGGCTGCGCACCGCGCTCGCCGCCGTGCTGCTGGGGGCGATGAGGCCGCGCTCCGTGCGCCTGCCGCCGGCCGGCGACCGTCTGCCCGTCGCCGCGCTGACGGTCACGCTCCTGGTCATGAACCTGAGCTTCTACGCGGCCATCTCGCGGGCCCCGCTCGGCGTGGTCGTCGCGGTCGAGTTCCTCGGTCCGCTGGCGGTCGCCGTGCTGGGCTCACGGCGGCCCGTCGACTTCGTCTGGATCGGGCTGGCCGGCGTGGGCGTGGTCCTTCTCGCCGGTCCGACGAGCGACGTGAGCACGACGGGCCTCCTCTTCGCCCTCTGCGCGGCTTGTGCGTGGGCGGCGTTCCTGCTCCTGGCCAAACGAGCCGTCACCAGCATGGCTCCGCTCTCGGTCGTGACCCTGATGCTGATCGGCTCGGCCGTCCTGCTCACGCCGCTCCTCGCCGTCTCGGGCACCGGCTTCTTCGGCGCGCCCGAGGCACTCGGCCTGGGCCTCGCCGTGGCGCTGCTCTCGTCGGCACTGCCCTACTTCCTCGAGCTCTTCGCCCTCAGCCGCGTGCGGGCCGCGACCTACGGTGTGCTGCTCAGCATCGAGCCGGCGGTCGCCGCCCTGACGGGCTTCCTCATCCTGGGTCAGCGGCTATCGACGGTCGAGATGGCGGCGATCGTCGCCGTCGTGATCGCCGCCGCCGGCGCGAGCTGGGCGAGCGGAGTGGGGGGCACGCCGCCCGCCGATGTGCCGATGGGCGCGGCCGAGGAGCCGCCTCTCGGCAGGTCGGCGGGCGGCCCCTGAGTCGCGCGCCCCCTTCGGCCGGCAGCGCAGCCGGCGGCACGGGTGCCGCACCTCCCGGCGGGGCGGCGCTGGCGCCGCGCCCCGGGGCCGGCGTCAGGCCCGCCGCCGCCCTCCTCGTGGCGCCTCGGGCGCGAGCTCGCCGCGCTCGTTCATGACCTCGAGGCCGGCGTGGACGCCCTCGCCCTCGAAGACCACGAGCGGGCGTCCGCCGCGCAGCCCGCGCAGGCGGACCCGTACCGTCGCCCCGAGGGCCTCGTCGGCGCGACCCTCCATGGCGCCGAGGACCGGCGCCTTGAGCGCGCCGGGGGCGGCGCCTTCGGCATCGATCTCGAGCTCCTCACGGGTGTCGCGCAGCACCACGTGGGCGCCCCCGGGCCGGGTCTCGACGGCCGCCAGGGCGGCGCCGGTGTAGGTGGCGAAGCGGTGCAGGCGGCCATCGAGTAGCAGCCCCGCGATGTGGCCGACGAAGCTCCCCCGCACCCACGGGATCTTCGCCACCGAGCAGGTCACCGAGACGCCGGGCCGGCCGAAGTGGTTGGACTGGAGCCACACCCACGAGCTGGGGAAGCTGCGGCCCCAGTCCTTCTCGACGTAGCCGCGGCCGCCGTCGAGGCGCAACTCGTCACCGTCGACCGTCAGTGCGCCGCGCAGCTCGTGGTCCATCGACAACACCCCGTGGTAGCACTCCATGCGCGGCACGTAGCGGTACCAGCCCATGATGCCGGGCGCACCCAGGCTCACCGGCCACGGCGACCACGGTCCGAAGGCGACCTCCCCGCGGACGGCGCCCTCGCCGTCCTCGAGATCGAGCGTCATGCCCGCCTCCGAGAAGGTGCAGCGATCGACCGAGATGTGGAAGGGCGGCGAAGGCTCGAAGCGGAAGGCGGCCGCGGGGAAGGAGAAGAACCGCGTGCGGCCGCCCTCGCGCAGGACCTGGACGAAGGACTGCGCGAGGCGTCCGTCCGGGGAGTACGACACGCCGGGGATGACCGCCACCGCGCGCCGTGCGTCACCGTCCACGCACTTGAAGTACCAGCCCTCGAAGTAGCGTCGGCGGACACGCCCGCCCTGGTACAGGGCGGGCGTCCAGACCCGGCGCAGCGTGTACGGCGTCCGTGGCGGCAGGCTCACGGCCGTCATCCTACCGGGCGCTGAACGGGTTGTCCCCACCCCGTGCGGGGCAAGCGAGACTCGAGTGGCCGTGCCTCGGGTCGCGGCCGTCGAACGTGTATGACGCGCCCCTCTGGGAGGTGGCCGAGATGATGTGGGACTGGTATGGCTCGGGAGGAGCGGGGGCCTGGCTCATGCTCCTGTTCATGGTGCTGTTCGCCGCCGGCGTGGTGATCGGCTTCGTCTACCTCGTGCGGGCGCTGACCACCGGCACGGCCGGTGGTCAGCAGGAGGCGCCGCGTACGCGGCGGGACGACGCGCGCGAGGTCCTGCGCCGCCGCTACGCCGCCGGCGAGATCGAGCGCGAGGAGTACCTCCGCCGCCGGCAGGACCTGGACGACGACGCGTAGCCACGGGGGGGCCGACGAGCGCTCCGCGCCCTGCCGGCGTGACGGATGCGCGGCGCTGCAGTACGGTGGTCCGGCACTGGAGGTGGGCTCTGGACCGGACAGGTGCGGCCGCGACGGCCAGCGCGTACCTGCGCGCGGCGAAGCCGAGGGTCGTCGCGCTCTTCCTCCTCGCTACGCTGGCGGCGTTGCTGGCGGGCGGCGGGGCGACGCCGGCGAGGACCGTCGCGCTGCTCGCCGGCGTCGCCCTCGGCGTGGGCGGCGCGGCCCTTCTGAACAACGTCCTCGAGCGCGACCTGGACCGGCGCATGGAGCGGACCCGCGGGCGTCCGACGGCGACCGGCGTCATCGGCCCCGGGCAGGGCGCCGCCGGCGGCGGCGCCCTGGTCATCGCCGGCATCGCGACGGCGTGGGCGGCGGGCGGCGCCCTGAGCGCGCACTGCGTGCTCGCCGGCGCCGCCTGCTACGTCCTGGTCTACACCCTGCTCCTCAAGCCACGGACCGCGTTCAGCGCCGTCCCCGGCGGTCTCGCCGGCGTCTTCCCGCCGCTGGCCGGCTGGGCGGCGAGCGGGGCGCCGTGGACGATGGAGATCGTCCTGATCTGCGCGGTCGTCGCGCTCTGGTCGCCGCCGCACTTCTGGGCCCTCGCGCTGGCGCGACACGAGGACTACGTGCGTGCCGCCGTCCCCACGCCGGTGACCCGGCTGGGCGTGCGCCGCGCCTCCCGTCAGATCGCGGTGTGGACCGTGCTGCTGGTGTACCTGACCCTGGTGCCGGCGGTCGCCGGGCTCTACGGTCCGGGCTACGCGATCGTCACGCTGCTCGCCGGCGGGGCCTTCGCCGCGCTCGCGGTGCACCTCGCCGTGACCCGCCGCCACCGGAGTGCGACGCTGCTCTACAAGCTCTCCGGGCCGTACCTGGCGGTGGTGCTCGCCGCCATGGCGCTCGCCTCCTGAGCGGGTACAATGGACCGCGCAACGACGGCGACCGGAAGGAGGCGGACATGACGAAGACTGCCACGTCAGTGCGGCGCAGCTTCGCCGCCCATCGCGCCTCCACACCGGTGCGCCGCGCCTAGACCACGGGGCGGGGCACCCCGACGGGAAGGACCCCGCAGTGACTGACATCCCCGGAGCCGACGCTCCGCTCACCCTCGAAGACCTCGGCTACTCCGATCGCTGGCGCGCGCTCTTCGGCGCGCACGCGGGCAGCGGCCACGTGCCGGCCCGTGTCGTGCGCGGTGACCGTGGCAGCGTCATGGCCGCGACGGCCGACGGCGTGGTGCGCGCCGGCCTCGCGGCGCGGCGGCGCCGCGAGGCCGGCGCGCCCGACGAGCTCCCCGTGACCGGGGACTGGGTCGTGCTCGACCCGGCCCCGACCCACGAGACGGCCCTCGTGGCCGCCGTCCTGCCCCGCGCCTCGAGCTTCCGCCGCGGGGCGTCCGGGACCGAGTCCATCCTCCAGGTCGTCGCCGCCAACGTCGACGTGGTCTTCGTCGTGCACCCGATCGACCGCGGGCGCAACCCCCGGCGCCTCGAACGCGAGCTGGCGCTCGCCTGGGAGAGCGGCGCCGTCCCGGTCGTCGTGCTGGCCAAGGCCGACCTCGCCGATGAACCGGAGCCGGCCCGGCTCGAAGCGGAGGAAGTGGCCCGTGGCTCCGACGTCGTCCTGACCAGCGCGGTGAGCGGCTTGGGCCTCGAGGCGCTGCGCGGTTACGCGACCCGCGGGCGGACCGTCGCCCTCATCGGCCCGTCCGGGGCCGGCAAGTCGACCATCATCAACGCCCTGCTCGGTGAGGAGCGGCAGGCGACCGCCGCCGTCCGCGCCGGCGACGGCCGCGGCCGTCACACCACCGTCACGCGCGAGCTCGTCCCGCTGCCCGGCGGCGGGGTGCTGCTCGACACGCCCGGCCTGCGCGCCGTGGCCATGGTCGAGGCGCCGGCCGGTCTGGCCGCCGCCTTCGACGACATCGAGAGCCTGGCGCGCGGGTGCCGCTTCACCGACTGCGCCCACGACGGCGAGCCGGGCTGCGCGGTGGCCGCGGCGGTCGCCGCCGGCGAGCTCG
>DATHSP010000104.1:0-2565 GCA_035464075.1 Thermoleophilia bacterium
CGGCACGGTCGGCCCCTGTCTGCCGGTGGGCAACAGCTGCATCGTGAGCAGCCTCGACGGCGCTGCGGGGGTGGCGGTGAGCCCCGCCGGGGGGCATGTCTACGTCGCCTCGGCGGGAGACAGCGCGGTCGCGGTCTTCGAGCGCGCGGGCGCCCCGCCGGCCTTCTCCTTCGTCGGCGGACGGCCCGGCCAGAGCCCCCCGCAGCCGGTGCGCAACGGCGATCCGGTCGCGCCGAGCGGGGTGGTCGACGGCATCGAGAGCACCAGCGCGGTGGCGGTGAGCGGCGACGGCCGCTGCCTCTTCGCGCTGGGCCTCGGCGACAAGGCGATCGCGGCCTTCCGCCGCGACGCCGCGAGCGGCGAGCTCCACTTCGCCGGCCGTTGGCGCGACGGCGACGCCGGTGTCGACGGGCTGGAGGGCCCCACCGGCCTCGACGTCTTCGGCGCCTCGGTCTACGTCACGAGCTCGTCGGTGGAGCCGTCCGAGAACGCGCTGGCCGTCTTCCGCCACGAGACCGACCCGGCGAGCCCGAACCACTGCCGCCTGACGCCGGTCGAGGTGGAGCGCGACGGGCAGAACGGCGTGAGCGGTCTCTTCGGGGCCTCGGCGGTGGCGGTGAGCGGCGACGGCGCGCACGTCTACGTCGCCAGTCGCTACCCGGGCGCGGTGGCGGTCTTCTCGCGCAGCGGGATCGACGGCGCCGTCACCTTCGTCGAGCGCAAGGAATCGGGAGTTGCCGGCGTGACCGGCCTGCGCGGCGCCCACGGCGTGGCGATCTCGACCGACGGCGAGCATGTCTATGCGGCGGCCTCGGTGGACGACGCGATCGTCGCCTTCCGCCGCGGCACCGACGCGGGAGATCCGGCCACCTTCGGCCGGCTCACGCAGATTCAGGTGGTGCAGGACAGCGGCACCACCTCGCCCGTCCCGGGGGCGGTCTTCGTGGCCGGGCTGGACCGCGTCATCGGCCTCGCGACGAGCCTCGAGGCGGACGGGCCGGGGAGCCGGAACCTCTATGCCGCGAGCCAGATCGGCGACGCGCTGCTGGTCTTCGGGCGCAACGCGGACGACGCCAGCCCGGAGTACGGCCGGCTCTCCCTGCGCCAGAGCTTCTTCGACGGCGCCGGCGGGGTGGACGGCCTCGGCGGGGCGCGTGCGGTGCGGGTGAGCCGCGACGGGAAGAACGTCTACGTGGCGGGCGAGGACGACGACGCCCTCGCCGTCTTCTCGCGCGAGGAGGTGGGGGGCACGCTGACCTTCGTCGAGGCGCAGTTCGACGGGGTCGGCGGGGTCGACGGCCTCGACCAGGCGTACGGCGTGGCGGTCTCGCCGAGCGGCCGGTTCGTCTACGTCGCCGGGCTCGGCGACGACGCCATCGCCGCCTTCGGCCGGGTCTCCGCCTCGCGCTGCACGGGCAGCGGCGTGGGCAATCTCGTCGACACCGTGGACATCGCGGCGGGCGGGCGGCTGCTCTACACGGTCACCGCGACCGTCGACCCGGCGGCGGTGGGCCTGCTCGTCAACGACGCGACGGTGACGGTCCTCGGCAGCGCCGTGACCGAGCCGCCGGCGGTGCACGAGGCGGGTGCCTGCCCGGACAACCCGCCCGGGAGCGACAACAACTTCTGCCGGGACGTCGACCAGCTGGCGCCGGTCGCCGATCTCGACCTGGAGAAGACGAACAACCGCACGGTGTCGGTGCCCGGCGAGGCGCTGACCTACCGGCTGACGGTGGCCAACGACGGCCCGAGCAACGTGGTGGGCGCGGTCGTCCACGACGATCTCTCGGCGATCTTCCCCGACGGCGCCACCTGGAGCTGCGTGGCGGCCCCCTCCGGCGCCCTCGCCTTCCTCGCCTCCTACGCGGACGGCGCGGCGCAGGTCGATCCTCCGGCGACGCTCGCCGGGCTCGACGGCGCCTCCGGGGTGGCGATCTCCCCCGACGGCCTCCACGCCTACGTGACCGGCCTCGGCGACGACGCGGTGGCGATCTTCGCCATCGCGCCGGCGAGCGGGGATCTCACCTTCCTCGGCGCCGTCCTCGACGGCGTCGGCGGCGTCGAGGGGCTCGACGGCGCGAGCGCGGTGGTGGCCTCGGCCGACGGCGCCCACGTCTACGTCGCCGCGCGTCTGGACGACACGGTCCTCGCCTTCACCCGCGAGACCGACCCGCTCGCCCCGGGTTTCGGCCTTCTCACGCTGCTGCAGATCGTCCAGCTCGACGGCAGCGCGGCGCCGGTCGCCGGCAGCCTGCCGGTGCCCGATCTCGACCAGCCGGTCGACCTCGCGCTCACGCCCGACCCCGACGGGCCGGGCGGGCCGCTCGTCGGCGGCGAGCAGCTCTACGTGGCGGCGGCGAACGCCAACGCGGTCGTGGTCCTGGCGCGCAACGCCGATCCGCTCGACACCGGCAACTACGGCCTGCTCTCCTACGTCGCCTCGGTGCGCGACGGGCAGGGGGCGGATGGGCTCGCCGGCGCGAGCGGGGTGGCGCTCTCGCCCGACGGCCTGAGCCTCTACGCCACCGGCGCGAACGAGCACGCGCTGGCCTTCTTCGCCCGTGA
>DATHSP010000105.1:0-2234 GCA_035464075.1 Thermoleophilia bacterium
CCGCCGCCCCGTCCACGCGACCGTCGCTGCCCACGCCGAGCGTAGTCGGGTCGACCGGCGTGCCGCGGTCGTCGAGGTACGTGACCGTGAAACCGCGGACACCGTCGGCCACGTAGGAACTCGACGACGATCGCCAGAGCACGCCCCGGACTGGGTCCCAGCAGTACTCGACCTCGCGGAGGACACCCGCGGCGTCGATGAGGCGCAGGGCGAAGCGCCGCTCGCTGAGGCCATCGAGCGGGCGCGTGAGGCTGAGAGCCTGGGCCATGTCGAGGACGAGCCGCCGGTGCACGGCGGCGAGCCGTGATTGGGCCTCCGCGGCCCGGGTCTCGCCCGTGCAGGCGCCGCAGGCGCCCCACAGCCAGGCGTAGGCGGCCGCGGCGAGGCCGCAGGCGAGCACCGCCGCCACCAGCACCTCGACCAGCGTGAGACCGCCCTCGCCGCGGCCGGCGCACGTACCGCTGCTCCGCAGACCCCGGACCTTCACGGCTCGTCCACCACCAGGACGGAGAGCGAGGTCGACCACGAGTCGTCGGCGAGCGTGCCCGTGACGAGGGCGAGGAGAGCGCCAGACGGCGGCGCCTCGCCGCTCCACACCGCCCAGCCGTCGTCACCGACGACGGGCTGCACGGCCTCGAGCCCGGCCGGCGTGAAGTCGACGAACCGCGCGACGACGCGGAGCGTGCCCCAAGGACGAGCGACGAGGCGCTCGAAGCTGCCGGCCTCTCCGGCCGCGTCCGCGGGCACATAGTGGGCCGCGGCGCAGTCGCAGGCCGGTCGCGCGTGCGGGAAGAGCTCGCCGAGGGCGCTGCCGAGGGCGAGGCCGTCGGGATCGAGGCCTGCGGGCGGCGGATCGGGGGTGAAACGCAGAGCGCGCAGGCGCTCGGCCTCGGCGGCCGCGGCCACCGCCGCCTCGCGGCGGACACCCTGCCGCGCCCGCTCGGCAAGCGCCTCGGCCACGCAGGCGGTGGTCGCGGCGACGATCACGCCGAGCACCCCTGCCGAGATCACGACCTCGAGCACGCCGAAGCCCGACTTCAGCCCGGGCCTCACAGGCACCTTACACAGCCGGCCATCTGCACGACCACGGAGTGCGGTCTGGGCCCCAGCAGCCTGAAGCTGCCGGCGCGCGGGGACTCCTGCCCGGCCGCCGTCGGCCACCCCGCGGCGACGAAGTCGACCACCCCGCCCGGGTAGTTGGTCTCGACCCGCGCCGGCAGCCGCGCCGCGCCCCAGCGCTCCCAGCGGTCGTCGTGGAGCTCGAGCGCCACGACGGCGCCGTCGGCGCCGACCTCGACCCTCGTGCGCGCGCCGTGCGCCTGGGCGCGCGCCTGCGCCGCACGGAGCACGACGGTGAGCTCGCGCGCCGCGACGCCGGCGGCGAGGCCGGGGCGCACGTCGGCGGCCGCCGGCACCGCCAGGCCCACGAGCAGGCCGGCGAGGGCACAGACGACGAGCGACTCGATGATCGTGTAGCCGCGCTGGAGCACGGGCACCACCCGGAGGAGCGACCTCGCAGGCCCCGACGCACCTCGCGGCCGCCGTGGGGGCGACCGGCGCGTCGCGAGCGCCTGCCTGACGCTCGGCAGCGTAGCCGGCCCGCGGCGCCGTAGGGTGAGTGACGACTCGATCCGGCGGTGACGATCGCCGCGTCAGCGCAGGGCGAAGTCCAGGTAGGCCTCGATGAGCCAGTCGCCGACGAAGAGGCTGATGATCGCCCCCGCGGCGAGGAACGGCCCGAAGGGGACCGCCGTCTTCGCGTCCTTGCCCGTCGCGGCCATCACGGTCACGCCGACGACGGCGCCGCTCACGAAACCGATGAACAGCGCCGGCACCACGGCGGCGCCCAGGTAGACACCCATGCAGAGGGCCATCTTGACGTCGCCGAAGCCCATGCCCTCGACACCGCGGATGCGCTCGTAGAGCCAGGCGATGGCGAAGAGGAAGAGCGCCGCCCCGAGGCCGGCCACCGGCCACTCCCACCAGGCTCCGTCGCCGACGAGGATCATCAGGACGAGCCCGATCGCCGCCGCCGGCAGGATCACCACGTCGGGAATGATCTGGATCTCGAGGTCGACCTGGGTCACGAGGATCATCGCGGCGACGAAGATGAGGTACGGGAGGAGCAGCCAGTCGAGACCGACGTAGGCGGCGACGGCGGCGAAGAGCGCCGCCGTCGCCGCCTCCCCCGCCGGGTAGCGCCAGCTGATGGGTGCCCCGCAGTCGCGACAGCG
>DATHSP010000106.1:0-23691 GCA_035464075.1 Thermoleophilia bacterium
GTTCGCCGCCGCGCTGAAGGACGCCGTCGCACGCGGCGTCGAGGTGCGGATCGTCGTGGACTCCCGCGGCAGCCGGGTGGCCGGCAAGTCCGCGGCGATGTACGGCGACCTGGCCGCCGCCGGCGTCGAGGTCGCCGTCAACGACCTCTTCCCGCCCAGCAGGACGGGCCTCTGGCCCGACCGCGAGCGCGACGTGCTGTCCGGCCAGACGGGCCACCACGAGCACCGAAAGCTTCTGGTCGTCGACGGACGCCTCGCCTACACCGGCGGCGCCGGCATCGAGGACCACTTCGCCGACGGCCGCTTCCACGACGTGATGGTGCGCGTCACGGGGGCGGTGGTGCGCGAGTTCCAGATGGTCTTCCTCACGACCTTCCGCGCCCACGGCGGGCCGCTCGACGGCGACGAGGCGGCGCTCGCCGCCTACTTCCCCGAGCCGGAGGCGCCGGGCGGGCTGCCGGCCGTCGTCGTCGGCACACGCCACACGCGCGATGTCTCGGCGCTGCAGGCGATCCGCGCGCTGATCGACGGCGCGGAGCGGCGGATCGCCGTCACCAACCCGTACTTCACCGAGGACGAGCTCGTCGACCGGCTCATCGCCGCGGCCCAACGCGGCGTCGAGGTGAAGGTCGTGGTCAGCCAGGAGTCGAACAGCGCCCTCCACACCGCCGCCCTGCGCCACGACTACGGGCGCATGCTCGAGGCGGGCATCGAGATCTGGGAGTACCCCGACGCCGTCGTCCACGGCAAGATCGTGGTGGCCGACGACGCCGTCCTCTTCGGCACCGTCAACCTCGACGCCTGGGCTCTCTACCGTGCCTACGAGGTGGCCGCGATCGTCGACGACAGGGAGGTCGCCGACCAGTTCGTGCGGCGCGTCATCGACCGCGACGTCGCGCTCAGCCGCCGGGCCGAGGCTCCGACCGACGTCTGGACGCGCCTCAAGGACCGGTTCGCCGACGCGCTCGCCTACTTCCTCTGAGGCCGGGCGCCTCGCCCGTCAGGCGAGCTCGGATGCCGGCGGGGCGTCCAGACGGTGCACTGCGTGGCGCGCCACAGGGCGCCGCGGCCCGCGCCCCCGGCCTCAGGGCGCCCCGACCGGCGCCCTCGGGATGCGGCGCGTGGTGAACAGCGCGACGACGCCGACGATCGTGAGCACGGCCAGCGCCGTCTTGAGCCCCGCGACGCGACCCTGCGCGTTGGCGTCGAGGACCGCCTGGGTGACCTCCCCTGAGGCGCCGGCGTCCGCCATGGCGGTCTCGAGGTCGGAGTTGGAGATGAACGGGATGCCGCCGGCCAGCTCTACGCTCGCCTGCTGCTTGACCCCGTCGGGCACGTCGGGGTTCTGCTGGATACCCTGGATGAAGGCGCTCGTCAGGATGAGGATCAGGATCGAGCCGGCGACGGCCGTGCCGACCGAGGCGCCGAGGTTGGTGACGGTGTTCTGCAGCCCTCCGACCTCGGGGCTTCGCTTGTCCGGCACGGCCGACACGGTCACGCTGCCGAGCTGGGAGGCGAGCGCGCCGATGCCGGCGCCGATCAGCAGCATGGGCACGGCGACGATGGCCGCCGTGGCGTCGAGGTCGATGCCGGTCATGAGCACGACGATGCCGAGCAACATGGCGAGCAGGCCGACGCGCACGACCAGCCGTGGCGAGGCCTTCGGGAACAGCCTCGGCACGCCCGCCGCGGTGACCAGCAGGGCCAGAGACAGCGGCAGCAGGCGCACGCCGGTCTGCAGCGCCGTCAGCTCGAGGACCACGCTCAGGAACAGAGGGACGAGGAAGAAGACGCCAGCTTGGAGCACGTACTGGAAGAAGAACGAGACCAGGCCTCCCGACAGCTGCCGGTTCTCGAGCAGCGAGGGTGAGAGCAGGGGCTCCTTGCCGCGTCCCTCGAGGTGGTGCTGCCAGAGGAAGAAGACCCACACGATGCCCAGGCCGACGGCGATCAGGCAGATGCTCGGCGACAGGCCGAGGATGTCGGGGCCGTCGGGCCTGGGCTGGATCCAGCCCCACACCGACGTCTTCAGGAGGCCGTAGACGGTGGCGCCGAGGCCGGCGGCGGCGAGGAGGGCGCCGATGAGGTCGAGGCGCGGCCGCGCCTCGACCGGCGCGTCGGCGATGCGCCGAGCCACGATCAGGATGATGATGACGACGACGACCTCGCCGGCGAACACGTAGCGCCAGCTCGCGTACGTGGTGACGGCCCCGCCGATGAGCGGCCCGGCGGCGACGGCCATCGCGCCGGCCGCGGCGATCAGGCCGTAGGCGCGGGGCCGTTCGGCGGCGGCGAAGTTGCCGGCGACGAGGGCGACGATGGCCGGCATGATCAGGGCGGCGCCGATGCCCTCGAGCCCGGACCAGCCGATGATCAGCACGGGGAGGTTGGGTGCGAGCGCGGTCGTCAGCGAGCCGGCGCCGTAGATGACGCACCCCAGGGCGAAGGCACGGCGCCGGCCGAGGATGCTGCCCAGCTTGCCGCCGAGGATCATCAGCGTCGCCATGACCAGGGTGTAGAGCGTGATCGCCGTCTGCACGCCGGTGACGGTCGTGCCGACGTCCTCCGCGACCTGGGCGATCGACACGTTCATGACCGAGGAGTCGAGGGTCATGAGGAACTGACCCGACGCCAGGGTGAGCAGGACGAGGCCGGAGGCCTTGGCGGCGGTGCCCGCGGCCCCATTGCCGACGGCTGTCTCCTTGGCCATCAGGTGCCTCCCTCCGTCGCGCGCCGCGGGCGCCGGTGTCTGTTGACCGGGCGGTCAGGCTGACGCGCCATTCTACCCTGCAGCAGCACCGAGGGCGTGAGGTCGGTCTGTGTGCGGGCCGGCGCAGTGCTCGACCCCGGGCCGCTCCGGTGCCGGTGCTTCGCTCGACCCCGGGCTGCTCCGGCGCGGACGGGCTCTAGCCGTCGGGCCCCGGCGGGCCGCCGACCCGTGGCGCGGCCGTGGCGCCGGCCGGCGCCGCGACGCCCGCGGCCGGCGCCGCGATCGCGCCGAAGACCCCGACCTCCTTCATGCGCCCGTACGCGTCGAGGCCGATCTTCGTGAACGGCGCCGCGAACACGCCGCCGACGGCGCCGAAGAGGATGCCGCCGGCGGTGGTCGCGATCAGCACCACCAGGGGGTGCAGCTTGAGCGCCGAACCCAGCGCGAACTGCGAGATCAGGGTCTGCAGGAAGCCGTTGGCGAGGATCACGAGGACCAGCATCGGGATGGCCTTGGCCGGCCCTCCGGCGCCGAGGGCGATGAGCACCGCGAACGCGCCGCTGATGATGGCGCCGAAGTACGGGATGTAGTTGGTGATCCAGGCGACGACGGCGATGGTGGCGGCCAGCGGTACACCGAGGACGAGCGCGCCCACGCCGAGCACCGCGGCGTTGAACAGCCCGACGATCGTGCTTCCCCACAGATAGCCGCGGAAGAAGCGGGCGCCGTCGGCGATGATCCTGTAGGCGACGGGCTCGGGTACGGGCCCCATGTGCCGCGAGGCCCAGGCGCCGAGCTGGCGCCCCTGGATGAGGATCCACACCCCGATGTTGATGCTGATGAAGATGCCGAAGAGCAGACCGCCGATGGTGCTCACCGCGTCGCCGATGGCCCCGGCCACCCCACCACCCGCCTCCTTCACGAGGCCCCGAAGCTCGGTCTTGACCTCTTCGATCCTCTCGGCGGAGATGTCGGTGGCGCCGAGCAGGTCCTGGAGCGAGGCGGCGGCCTCGTCCATCTTGTCGTTGATGGTCGGCACCTGGTCGATGAGTCCTTCGACGATCACGAACACGATGAGGACGGCGAGGGCGATGAAGGCCACGACGACGAGCAGGGCGGCGAGCCAGCGAGGGAGGTGATGCCGCTCCAGCCGGTCGACGACGGGCAGGGTCGTGCCTCCGAGCAACACGGCGACGAGGGCCGCGAGCACGAGCATGCGCGTCGCGGCGATCGCGGCGAAGACCGCGATGAGGACGATCCCTGCGCCGACTCCGATCCAGCTCCAGCGCCCGACGTCCTTCGCCCAGGCGGGCACGGCGAACGCGCTCGTCTCGATGCGGGGATCGGTGTCCTCAGCCGTTCGCCGCGGCGTGTCGCGGCCGTCGCCGGTGTCCCGAGCGTCCACCTGTGTCCCCCTGAGTCGCTCCTTGTCGGCGGCGCCGAGCCGCCGCGGCCGCGCCGCCGTCCGGCGTGCGGTCTGCCTCTGCCTGTGTCCGCACGCCGCGCTATGGTAACCTCCCGGTCACCAGAAAGCGACAGGCGCCCGCGCCTCCCCTTGCCCCGTATGGATCAGCCTCGCGCGAAGGATCTGAAGAGCGACCTGGCCGGCGGCCTCACGACTGGGCTGGTGCTGACCCCCGACGTCATGGCCTCCGCCACCTTGGCCACGGCGAGACCCACGCCGGAGACGGCGGCCGAGCTCGGACGGCCACTGGGGGTTCAGCCGGGCGCAGGCGGGCCGGTGGCGTCGTGAGCACCCTGCTGACCATCGCCGCCATCGTTCTGCTCTACGGGGTCGTCTCGCGGCCGCTCGACAAGAGGGGCGTGACGTCGGCGCTCGTGTTCACGGTCGTCGGGCTCGTCGTGGGCACGGCGGGCCTCGAGCTCATCGTTACGCAGCTGGAGAGTGCCGGGGCGGTGACGATCACCGAGATCGCGCTCGCCCTCCTCCTCTTCAGTGACGCCGCCCGCCTCGATCTGCGCAAACTCAGCCGTCACCGGCAGTGGCCGAGCCGCCTCCTGCTCGTCGGCCTGCCGCTGACCCTCATCGCCGGCGCCGTCGCCGGCCTTCTCGTCTTCCCGGGCATGGCCCTCGCCTCCGCCTTCCTGCTGTCGACGATGCTCGCCTCGACCGACGCGGCGCTGGGCCAACGCGTCGTCACCGACGAGGCGGTCCCCGAGCGCGTCCGACAGGCTCTCGACGTGGAGAGCGGGCTCAACGACGGCCTGGCCGTGCCGTTCTTCCTCGTGGCCGTCGACATCGCCCGCGCCGAGCTGACGACCGGTGTCACGTGGGCGGTCGTCTGGAACGCGGCCGAGCAGATCGGCTGGGGCCTGCTCGCCGGCGTCGCCGCCGGGGTGCTCGGCGGCCTGCTCTTCCGCTTCGCCGCCGGTCGCGGCTGGCTGGAGGGCACGTGGCGGCAGATCGTGCCGCTGGCCGTCGCCCTGCTCGCCTTCGAGGGCGCGGTCGAGCTGGGCGGGAGCGGCTTCATCGCCGCGTTCGTCGGGGGCATGGCGTTCGGGTACGCGTCGCGCGAACGGGGACTCAACGTCACCTACTTCACCGAGCAGACCGGTGATCTCGTCGCCGCTCTCGTCTGGATCGGCTTCGGCGCGGCGGCGCTGGCGTGGGCCGCGCCGCACGTCACCTGGCAGGTCGTGCTGTACGCGCTTCTCAGCCTGACCGTGGTGCGCATGCTCCCGGTCGCCGTCGCCCTGTGGCGCACCGGCGCCAGGCCGCAGACGGTCGCGTTCATCGGCTGGTTCGGGCCGCGGGGCCTCGCCTCGATCGTCTTCGGGCTGCTCGCCCTGGAGGCTGCCGTTCCCGATTCGACGACGCTGCTCGCCACGGTGGTCGTCACCGTGGCGTTGAGCGTGGTCGCGCACGGCCTCTCGTCGGCGCCCCTGGTCGGCGTGTATCGCCGCTGGTACGCGGGCCGCACCGACGAGCACCCCGATGCGGTGGAGGCGGCGCCGACGGCGCTGCCGCGCTCGCGCCGCCCCCTCTCCGCATCACTGCTGCACGCGGGGCGCGACGCGGCCGAGTAAAACGCGTCTCCGTCCGCGGCGGGCGCTCAGCGGGTGCGCCTCCGCGGCGGTCGCTTAGCGGCTTGCGCCTCCGCGGCGGCCGCGCAGGTCGTGAGGGCGGCGATCGCTCAACGCCGGCCGCCGGCATCCGGCCGGTGCTCCCTGTCGGCGTACTCCGAGGCGATCTCGGACGGCGCGCGGTCCCGGCGCAGCAGCTCGCACATGCGCCGCATCGGGGCGTCGACGTGGTGGAAGAAGGCCTTGAAGCCGGGGCAGAGGTAGTTGAGCCCCGGCTCGTTCGGGGGCACGGCGTCGGCCGGCGTCGTCACGAAGCGGTCCTTGGGGCAGCCGCCGTGGCAGGCGAAGCGCACGTCGCACTCGAGGCAGTACCGCGGCAGCGCGTCGCGCTTCTCCTGCCCGAAGCGCTGCTGATCCCGGCAGGCGACGAGCTCGCCAAGGTGGCGCTCGCGGACGTTGCCGCGCAGGTAGGCGGGCTCGACGAAGTGGTCGCAGGCGTAGACGTCGCCGTTGAACTCCATGGCCAGGGCGGTGCCGCAGGTCGCGGAGTGCACGCACAACCCCGAGGGCTCCCCGTACCAGTTGGCGAGCGCGACGTCGAACATCTGCACGTAGACCTCGCCGACGTCGTGCGCCACCCACTCCTCGAAGACGCCGACGAGGAACGAGCCCCAGCCGTCGGGCGTGACCGAGCGGTCGGTGACCTCGCTGCCGTAGGGCACGCCGCCCTCGGTGCGGCGCTCGACGATGGGGATGAACTGGATGAAGTCGCAGTCGCACTCGTCGCGCAGGAAGCGGTAGACCTCGACGGGGTGCGCCTGGTTGCCGGCGTGCACGGCGGTCAGCGCGTTCCACTCGACGCCGTGCTCGCGCAGGGCAGCGAGGCCGCGCATGACGCGGTCGAAGGTCGGCCGGCCGCGCTTGTCGCGGCGGTAGACGTCGTGCAGTTCACGCGGCCCATCGATGCTGAGCCCGACGAGGAAGCCGTTCTCGGCGAAGAAGCGCGCCCAGTCACCGTCGATCCTGGTGCCGTTGGTCTGGATCGTGTGCCTGACGGTCATGCCGGGCCGCGCATAACGCTTCGCGAGTTGCACGGCCCGCCGGAAGAACTCGAGCCCCATCAGCGTGGGCTCGCCGCCTTGCCAGGCGATCGTCACCTCGGGTGTCCGATGCGCCTCGATGAGCTGACGGATGTAGCGCTCGAGCAGCTGGTCGCTCATCCGTGCCTTGACGCCCGGATAGAGCGCCTCCTTCTCGAGGAAGAAGCAGTACGCGCAGTCGAGGTTGCAGCCCGAGCCGGTGGGCTTGGCCAGGAGGTGGAAAGAGGGCGGGGCGGCGCCTCCCGGCCCGCCGGGCGCCGCCCCGGGTGTGTCAGAGGCGGTCGGCACGATCGCTCAGAGGCCCTCGAGCGCCGCCAGGCGCCCGGACTCGATCGCCCCGGCGAAGGTCTCGTAGTCACGCTCGTTCTGGTCGGCGTAGCGCCGCGAGAAGTCCGCGATCGCCGCGTCGAACCGGTCGCGCTTGCCGAGGTACGAGGCGATGGCGACGGGGTCGCCCGAGCGCGCGTGGGCGCGAGCCAGCGTCCACCCGCACTCGCCGGCGTAGAACGAGAGACCTGAGGGCCTCAGCCCCTCGACCTGCGCGGAGCCCTTCATGTCGCGCAGCTGGCGCCAGTACAGGTAGCGGCCGGGCTGGGCGCCCTTCGTCCATCCGAGGAAGATGTCGCTGGCGGCCTGCATCATCCGCTGGCCGTGGACGACGCGCGCGCCCGGCTGGTGACGGCTTCGCGGCAGGTGGTCCTCGAGCACGGACGACGTCGCCTCCTTGACCTGCAGGAAGAGCGGGTCCTGCTGGTCGCGGCCCTGCAGCAAGATGATGAACGCCCGCGTGCCGACGCTCCCGACGCCGACGACCTTGCGCGCCATGTCGACGATCTCGAAGCGCTCGAGCAGATGGCGGCGGTCGGACTGGAGCGTGGCGCGGTAGTCGCGGTACTGCTTGTGGATGACGCGCCGGAGCTCGTCGGCCGAGACTCCGTAAGCGGCCTCGAGCTCCCGGGCGGTGATGACGATGGGCGGCTGGCTGACGATCCGGTACTTGCCGTCGACGAGCTCGGCGAGCTTGGCGAGCGCCTGCAGGCTGTCGCGGGTGCGCGCCTTCTGCATGCCCTTGGCGAGGAGCCGGGCGCGCCCCTCGGCCGTCAGCGCGGACGGCTTCGGCTGGGGCCGCTTCGCGGCCTGCCTCTTCGCTTTGGGCATCGGCGCGGGCTGGAAGGCGCGGATCTCCTCGACCATGTCCGCCTCGGAGCGGCGGGCGTACCAGATGTCGAGGACACGCATCTCGGCGAATTCAGCCATGGCCTCCCGGTAGGCGCGTGCCGCCGCGAGCGTGACGTCGTGCGCCTCCACCTTGCTGAAGCCGTTGTGGCGCGCCGCGATCGTGAAGCTTGCCCCCATGCGCTTCACGTCGTACTCGAACGGGCCCGGCAGCGTCTCGTCGAAATCGTTGAGGTCGAAGAGCAGGGTCCGCTCCGGCGACGCGAAGACGCCGAAGTTCGACAGGTGCGCGTCGCCGCACAGCTGCACGGTCAGGCCGGCCCTCGGGGTGTCCTTGAGGTCGGCGGCCATGATCTTGGCCCCACCCCGGTAGAACGTGAACGGGGAGACCATCATGCGCCCGTGGCGCACCGGCACGAGGTCCGGGTCGCGGGTGGCGTTCTGCGCCTCGAGCAGGGCGACGGGGTCGGGGCGGTCCGCGGCCGGCGTCCACCCGGTGTGGCTGCTTCGCGGCGTCTGCGTGCGTGCCCGCCTGCCGAGCTCCCGGCGCTCGTCGAGGCTCGGGTGCGCGACCTTTCTCGGCTCCATGAGGGGTGACCTCCCCGGTCGGCGATGTGCCACTGTCGACTACTGTACGCTGGGGGGCACAGGATGTCTCGGGGCGGGGAGGGGCTCGGCGCCCCTCCCCGCCCCGAGACCTCAGCGAGCGGTCTGCGTCCCGCCGTCGGGTCTCAGCCGGCGGCCCCGGCCGCGAGGGCCTGCGCCTGGTGCTGCGCGTGCAGGTCCTTCTCGGCCTCGAAGTGCGCCGGCTTCAGGTCGAAGGTCACCTTCTTCAGCGTGCCGGTGAAGGCGTACGGGGCCCTGTCCTCGTAGGCGAGGTCGACGACGCCGCCGTTGTCGCGGCCCATGTCCATGCCGGCGTAGGTCGTGAAGATCAGGGAGATAGTCTTCTCGAGCCGGCCCTCGCCGATCTGCTTGTCGCCGGCCCACAGCGTGACCGTGCCGCCGGCGCCCAGCTTGGGCTCGTCCGGCTCGAACAGCATCTTGAGCGTCACGTCGCCGGTCGGGATCGGCTCGCTCGAGGTCTGCTTGTAGGTCTCCACGCCGAGGAACTGGTAGGTGTGGTTCAGCAGGCCATTGTCGTCGACCCACAGCGAGAACCCGCCGATGAAGTCGGCGAAGGCGCAGAGCACGCCCTCGGCGCCGCCCTCCGGCACGTTCACCTCGGCCTCGATCGCGTACGAGTGCCCGTAGATGCGCGGGATCATCGTCGTCTGGATGTTCTGCACGTCGCCGGCGAACTCGAACCGCGTACGGGTCGGCATCGGCGGCAGCATGCCGAAGAACACCGCGAAGCCGGCGAGCAAGGGCAGCACCCTGTTGCGCTCGGCCTCCTGCCAGAAGAGCTCCTTGAGCTCCGCCAGCTTCTCCGGCTTCTGGGCCGCGAGGTCGTGGGCCTGGCTGAAGTCGTCGGGCAGGTAGTACAGCTCCCACTGATCCTGCTCGGGGCTCCAGGTGCCTCCCGGGCCGAACTGCTGCAGCGTCTCGGGGCTGAAGTCCCAGGGGCGCTTGTCCAGCTTGGCGCAGGCCCACCAGCCGTCCTTGTAGATGGCGCGGCTGCCGTACATCTCGAAGTACTGCACGGTGTGCCGCTCGGCGGCCGTCGGCTCGTCGAGGGTGTAGGCGAAGCTGGTCCCGTCCATCGGCTCCTGCTCGATGCCGTCGACCTCAGTGGGTTCGGGGATGCCGACGAGCTCGAGCACCGTCGGCACGATGTCGATGCAGTGGGTGAACTGGTCCCGGGGGTCCATGTCGGGCTTGATCCGGTTCGGCCACGCCACGACCATCGGGTCACGGTCGCCGCCGAGGTGGCTCGCCATCTGCTTGCCCCACTGGAACGGCGTGTTGTTGGCGTGGGCCCAGGCCGCGGCGAAGTGCGGCGCCGTGTGGAAGCCGCCCAGCTCCTCGATGCCGCCGAACTTCTCGATGATCTCCATCTGCTCGTCGGCCTCGAGCACGACGCCGTTGAAGAAGGTCGTCTCGTTGAACGAGCCCGTGGTCGTGCCCTCCATGCTCGCGCCGTTGTCGCCCCAGATGTAGAGGACGAGCGTGTCGTCGAGCTCACCCATGCGCTCGATCTCGTCGAGGAGCCGCCCGACGTTCCAGTCGGCGTTCTCGGAGAAGCCGGCGAAGACCTCCATCTGGCGGGCGTAGAGCTTCTTCTGCGTGTCGCTGAGGGAGTCCCACGCGGGGAACAGGTCGGGGCGCTCGGTCAGCTTGGCGTCCTTCGGGATGATGCCGAGCTGCTTCTGGCGCTCGAAGGTCCTCAGGCGATACGCGTCCCACCCGTCGTCGAACTGGCCCTTGTACTTGTCGGCCCACTCCTTGGTGACGTGGTGCGGCGCGTGGGTCGCGCCGGTGGAGTAGTAGACGAACCACGGCTTGTTCGCGTCCTGTGCACGGACGTGGTGCAGCCACTCGATGCTCTTGTCGGTGATGTCGTCGGGGAAGTAGTAGAGCTTGCCGTCGTCGTCCCGTTCCGGGGGCACGCCGAGGGTGGAGTTGTCTTGGGTGATGATCGGGTCGTACTGGCCGGCCGCGCCGGTGAGGAAGCCCCACCAGTGGTCGAAGCCCCAGCCCGTGGGCCAGTGGTCGAACGGGCCGGCGGCGCCCATCTCGCGGCCCGGCGTCATGTGCCACTTGCCGAAGCCGGCCGTGATGTAGCCGTTCTCGCGGAGGATGCGCGGTAGGGCGGTGCAGCTGCGCGGGCGCGTGCCAGTGTAGCCGGGGAAGGGGCCGGGAAACTCGGCGATGCCGCCCATGCCCACACGATGGTGGTTGCGGCCGGTGAGCATGGCGGCTCGGGTCGGCGAGCAGACGGCGGTGACGTGGAAGCGGTTGTACGTCAGGCCCATCTCGCGCACCCGTGTCAGGGTGGGGGTCCTGATGCCGCCGCCGAACGTGTCGGGGCCGCCGTAGCCGGCGTCGTCGATGAGGACGATCAGCACGTTGGGCGCGCCTTCCGGTGCTGAAGGTCCGGGGATGAAGGACCAGTCGGCGGCGGACGTGTCGAGGGTGCGCCCCGCCACCCCGCCGAACGTGCGGTCGGCGATCGGCAGCACGGTGCGGTCGGGGCTGAACTTGCCGGCGGCCTCGGCGAGGGCGCCCTTGAGGCCCTTGACGCCCTTCTTGTCCATCGCGGCGACCGACTTGGCCGGCGAGCCCGCCAGGGCCTGCTCGGCGGCGAGCCGGTCGTCGGCGTCAACCATGGCGACGATGGCGGCCATGCCGGGCTTGAGCTTCTCGCCCATGCCCTTCTCGAGGCCGCTGTCGACCTTCTTCTTGGCGAACTTGCCCATGATCCCGCCGGCGGCGGCGCCGACGGCGACCGCGCCGAGGAGCGGCGGTGCCGCGAGGCCGACGAGGACGCCGACGCCGCCGCCCCAGCCCATGCCCTTGCGGCCGAGGTGGTCGCCGGTGTCGGTGACGTGCACCTCGCCGGTCTCGTCCTTGCTGACGAGGATCACGCCCTCCGTCTTGACCTTCTTCGCCTTGACGAGTCTCACGAGCTCGTCGAAGTCCTTCTGGGCCGCCTCGCCCACCGGGTAGGCGGCCAGGATCAGGTCGAACGCATCACTCACAGGTGCCTCCTTGGGTCCCTCTGCGTGTCGAGTCGGCGCGCGGGTCCGTGTTCGGTAACCGATTGGTCAGCGAGGTGTCATTCTAGTCCTCGAGGGCGGCGGCGACAACGTCGACCCGAGGGGTGAGCCGACAGCGGCCTTGAGTCGCGTGCGGCAAGAAGTCACCGTTCGGTAACATGGTCGAGAGCGGGAGCCAAACGAGGAGGCTGGTATGCTGTCGCACGAGCGCGGCAACCGCATCTGGCCGCGCGAGAAGGGAGGCGCAATGACCGGCCGCGAGAGTGCACGCCAGACGAGGCGGGAGGAGACCACGAGCGCCATGCTCGACGCCGCCGAGCGCCTCTTCTCCGAGCAGGGGTTCACCGCGGTCTCGGTCCGCGACATCGCCGACGCCGCCGGCGTAAGCCACGCGCTGGTGCACCGCTACCTCGGATCGAAGGAGGAGATCTATCGCGCCGTCCTGCAGCGCAACGAGGACGTCATGCTCGCCGCGGCGGGCGCCGCCGGCGATCTCGACGAGGCCCTCTCGCTCATGTATCGCGAAGGCCTCGCCCACCACCGCGACTACCTGCGCCTGATCGCCCACTCTGCTCTGCACGGTCTTTCGTATGAGAGCACGATCGGCAGGTTCCCCGCCACGGAGCGTCTGATCGAGCTGGCCGAGGAGAGGGCAGCTCGTGCCGGCACGACTCCGGAGGTCCCCCCGCGCGTGGTCGTCGCGGCCATAGTCTCGCTCTATCTTGGATGGGCGTCGATGGACGTGTGGATGAACCAGGTCGCAGGCCTGGAGGCTCTCGACGACGAGACCATCGCCGCAGGAGTGGAGCGCGTCATCCTCACGATCGCCGACTCTCTCGTGCCGGGCGGCGACGGCTGATCTCGGGCAGCGCGCGGCGCGGCCGTCACGGCTCGCAGGCCGCGACCCCCTCGAAGCGCAGCTTGCACATCGCCTACTCCTCGGGCACGGAGATGGAGTGCTCGTCGCCGAAACAGGCGCTGCAGAACCGCGACTCGGGCGGCCGTGTGGCGCGCGGTTCGCGCGGCGTCGTCGGCGCCGAGCCGATGCGCAGATGCACCTTCTCGGCGCCGACGCCCGTATCCACGAGTCAGGTCGTGGCGGCCTCCGCCTGCCCGTCGGCCGTCCGTCCGCCCTCGCCGACCCCGTCGCGCTTCGCGAGCACGCCACGCGCCCGCAGCACCGTGTGGTAGCGGTCGAAGAGCACGGTCAGCACGGTGAAGAGGAAGATGAAGAACAGGGTCGTCCCCAGGGCGGGGCTCGTCTCGGTGATGTTCAGGAGACGTTGCGCGAGGCCGAGCGCGAAGATGATGCCGAAGTTGACCACCATCATGCCGCCCAGCTCGCCGGCGACCGACGCCCAGTTGCGACCCCGTCGCGCCAGCCACTGGCTGACGAGAGCGTTGACGGCCACGAAGACCGCCACGTAGGCGAGCACGCCGATGTTGCGCACGTCGTCGCTCAGAAGGATCTGCGCGAAGACGACGCTGATGAGGCCCGTCAGCACGACCTTCTCGATGAGGGCGCGGTCGAAGACCTTCTCCGTCGCCCGCACCGTGCGGTACAGCTCGGCGCCGCGCAACTCGGGCGGCAGGGGGTCGGCCCTCAGGCGGATGCCGTGGTCGCCGGGCGGCGCCTTGTGTACGGCGACCCAGTAGACGCCGTAGACCAGCGCGGCGAGCGCGGCGAGGATCGCCACGAACACCGCCGGGCTGTTGCCGATCGCGGCGCCCCACGACTCCGCGGCGTCCACGCCGAAGACGGACTCCTTCAGGAAGTCGGTCATGTCCATCTTGGCGATGTGGATCCAGTACTCCTGCGGCAGCTTGATGACGATCCAGATCAGCGCCGCCCCGATGATGACCGTCCACTTGCCCATGTGGGAGGTGTGCCAGCGCATCCGCACCGCCTCCACGAAGGTGAAGAAGTACTCGAAGGTGTTCGGGAAGATGAAGAGCAGGGTGCGCACCTGGGTGAGCTCGAAGGCCACCACGCCGACCAGGCGGTAGTAGTAGAGGAACCAGCTCATCCTGAACGCGTAGGCGTTCGTCCAGTTCCGCATCGTGGAGAGGTAGGTGATGGCCAGGTAGTAGATGTCCAGGGACTTGTCGTAGGACTGGTAACCGTCCAGGTCGATGGCCGGGAACTGCTGGAAGATCGTCTGGTCGGCGGCGTCCAGGATCATGCAGGCGAGCACGCCCGGCAGCGGCCAGTACGGGATCACGAGCGGCAGGAAGAGCCGCGTCCCGACGACCAGGATGACGACGATGATCTCTTCGGTGCCCACGTCAGCCACGCACTCTCAGCTGGAAGGGGTCGAGTCGGGGGGGAAGAGCACGCGGTCGACGACGTACAGCGTCCAGTCGGTGCCCGCGTAGGCCCTGACGACGGTCGCGTCGTTGACCAGGGTCGCGCCGCCGTCGAAGGTGATCGTCAGCGAGGCCCCCTCGTCGGTGACGAAGGTGTCGCCGCTGCTGGTCTCCGCCAGCTTGACGTTCACGCCCGGGACGATGTGGTAGGCGATGACGTCCTTCAGGGAGTCGCTCTGCTTCAGCTGGTCGAGCGTGATGGCGCCCAACGCCTCGTTGCTCGGGGCGAACACGGTGAACGGGCCGGCCTCCTCGAGCTGCGTCTGCAGCCCGGCCGCCGCGACCGCCGAGAGGAAGGCGCCGAGGTCGCCGGACCGGGCCGCGTCGGTGATGGTGCCGGGGACGACCGACGCCACCACGGACGGGGTGACCGTCGGCGACGGGTCTGCCGTGCTCTCGCCGGAGCCGCACGCCGCGAGCAGGAGCACGGCCGCCGCGACGACGGCGGGAACGAGGATGAGCTTGAGGTACTGGTTCATTGTCACTCCTGGGATCTCGTCGTGATTGGGTCAGGGGGTGAGCTGCGTGGCGCCGTTTGCTCCGAGCTGGTTTCCGCACCTTCGGGATCCCCGTCCTGCAGCGAGCGGCGCCAGCCGGCCAGGACCTCGTGGACCTGCTCGGCGCCGACGAGCGGCGTGGCCGGCAGCGGGAGGTGCGACGGATGCAGCAGGAAGGGGCGGGTCTGAGAGCCGCCCATCCCGCCGTGAAACGAGATGAGCTCCTCGAAGGCGCAGCCCTCGTCGAGCTGCTCGTCGTAGAAGCTGTTGACCATGATGTCGGCGACGTGCGGGAAACCGTCGGTGCGCAGCAGGTGCTGCGCGGCCGACGGCGGAAACGCGGCGAGCGGATCGTCGCCTTCGACCGCGCCCGTCGACAGGTAGCGGACGCCGCGGCTGCCGAGGGCCACGGGACCATGTTTCTCGGACCTGACGAGCAGCCAGCCGATGTGCGGGTGCGCACGGAGCGTGGGCAGGAGGCGCGGGTGCCGCCGATCGATCTCCTCGAGCGTCAGGCGCCGCGGCTCCTCCATGAGGTAGACGAGACCGAGGTTGCCCGAGCCCAGGACGACCACATCCTGCCCGCTCACGTCCTTCTTGCCCGGCTTCTGCTGCTGTCTGCCCGTGGCCTCGCGCACCGCCTGGCCGAGGGCGCTGTCGTTCTCGTCGCCCGCCGACAGCGGCGCGACCTCGCGCTGCTCGACCGAACGCTGCACGAGCTCGTCGAGTCCGTAGCCGTTCCGCTGCAGGAACGTGGCCCCTTGCGTCTGACCATGGTCGGAGAGCACGACGATCTCGTACGGTCGCGCCGCGTAGGCTCGCGCCCGCGAGATCCGCTCGAACTGCTGGTCGATCTTGCGCAGGACCTCCATGGCGTCGACGCGCTCCAGCCCGGAGTGGTGGGCGACCTCGTCGTAGCCGGCGAAGCAGGCGTAGATCGCGGGCCGCCCCTTCATCATGTCGTCGATGATGCTGTAGACGGTGAGATCGCGGACGAAGACGCCCAGGCCCGCGCGCACGAAGCCGTACTCCAGCGGCCGGTGGCCGCGAGGCTGGATGTCGCGCCTCGCCGACCGCGCGGCGGCGACCCACTCGAGCACGAGCTCGTACACGAAGAGGACGAGTGTCCGGGTGACGTTGTAGCCGTTGGCGAGGAAGGCGCGATAGCCGGGGTTGGCCTCCTTCTCCGCGGCCATCCGGCTCACGGTGAGGATCACCTCATCCGCTCCGCCGGAGAGCAGATTGCTCCGACTGGCGCCGCCATCGGCGAGGAGCCCTCTTTCGCCGCTGTGGCGGCGCTCGATCTCCTCGCAGTCAGACGGTGCCGAGCACGTCATCACCGTGCCGGACTCCTTCTCGACCCAGCGGAACGCGGGGATGTCGTCGTTCGACCCGAGCAGCAGACCGGCCTGGGAGGCGCCGGTCTGTGATGACAGATCCGTCTCCCACTCGGCCAACCGATGGGAGCCGCTCGCGACCCACCGCGCCAGGTTCGGCGCGTGGCCGCCGCGCATGGCGCGCTGCAGCACCGGGCGCGCGAGCCCGTCGATCTCCAGGTAGACGACCCCGGGGACGTCGGTGACCACCCGGTCATGAGAGCGTGCCGCCGCTCTCTGGCTGACCCGCACGCTGTAGGTGTCGTCGTCGTTCAGCCCCAGGACGACCTGCAGGGCGATCGACACCGCCGCGGCGACCAGGGCGACGAGCACCGCCGAGCCGAACGAGGCCACGGTGAAGGTCCGCTCGGACAGGTCGGCGGCCAGCATCACCATCCAGGCGTCGGCGAGCAGCACGAGGATGAACCCGACGACGAGCATGAACGGGAGGCGCAGCGCCGCGATCAGGGGCGGCAGGAAGGCGTTCAGCAGGGCGATCAAGCCAGCGGCGAGCAGCGCTCCGGCCGCGCCCTGGACCGCCACGCCCGGTACGATCAGGGCGGCGATGGCGAGCGCCGCGGCGCTCACCGCCCACTGGAGCAGGAGGCGCACCGCGTTGAGCTTGGGCCTTCCCGGCCGCCACCGCGGTGTCTCTCCGTACCCGGTGCCGGCGGCAGCGGGTACTGTCGTCCGCGCCGTGCTGCTCCGGGGCGTGGCGTCGTCAGTCATCGTGGGGTCCCTTCGAGTCCTCGCCTAGACGCCGGCCTGCGCCGCCAGCCTGCCGTCGGCGATGGCGCCCTTCAGCGCGCTCCAGTCGTCCCTGGTCTGGGCAGCGTAGGCGACCGCGAACGCGGCCATGGCTCGGTCGAACGCGTCGCCGCTGCCGAGGTAGGCGGCCATGGCGATGGGGTCCCCGGAGCGGGCGTGGGCGTGCGCGAGGCACCAGGCGCACGCGTCCAGGTAGCGTCCGAGCTCCTTCGCGCCGAGGGTCGCGATCTCGGCGGAGGCCTTCATGTCGCGCAGCTGTCGCCAGTAGAAGTGCCCTCCCTCCGCGAGCGTGTTCCAACCCAGGAAGACGTCGCTGGCCACCTGTACTACGCGCTGGCCGTTGACGACGCGGGCGCCGTGATGGCGACTGGGGCTCCCCCCGGCGTAGGGCTCGAGCACCGACGGTCCCGCCTCCTTGAGCTGAAGGACGAGGACGTCGTCGTCGCCGTGGCCGGTCAGCAGCGCGATGAGACACCGTGTGCCCACGCTGCCGACGCCGACGACCTTGCGGGCGAAGTCGACGAGCCGGTAGCGGTCCAGCAGGAGGCGCCGGTCGGGGGTCAGGCTCTTGCGGTAGCCCGAGAAGCCGCGCAGCACCATCTCGCGGACGCGCTCGGCGTCGTCGGGGTCGATGAGCTCACGCAGCGGTGTCACGAGCGGCGGGATGCTCCGGAAGCGCAGGCCGCCGCCGTCGGCCCGCTCGGTGAGCTTGCCCGCGACCTGCTCGCTGGTGCGCCGGCGGATCTTCGCGAGCGCCCGCGCGCTCTCGCGTCGCCGACGCTTGGATGACCTGGTCTCGGCGATGTCCTCCACGTCGAGATGCGCGTACCAGACGTCGAGGGTCGACTCGGCGGCGAAGCCGCGCATCGCCCGCCGGTAGGCGGCGGCCGTCCGCTGAGCCGCGGCCGCATCTTCTCCCTTGCCCGCGCCGTTCTCCGCGACGGCCACCGCCGCGCTCGCCGCCAGACGCTTGACGTCCCACTCCCACGGCGCCCGCAGGGTCTCGTCGAAGTCGTTCACGTCGAACACGAGGCGCCGTTCCGGGGACGCGAACACGCCGAAGTTCGAGACATGGGCGTCGCCTATGGCCTGCACGGTGAGGCCGGTCACCGGGGAGGGCCCCAGGTCGTGGGCCATCACGGCGGCCGCGCCGCGCAGGAACGCGAACGGCGACGTGGCCATGCGGCCGTACCGGATCGGCAAGAGGTCGGCCTGCCGTCCCTCGCCCTGGCGCACCAGGATGTCGACCGGGTCACGCGTCGCCGGCGGTTCGTGCGTCGCCAGGGCCGACCGGTTCACGACCTGCCGGGCGGCGCGCCCTGTCTCGGCACGCTCACCGGCCTCGTTCCAGGGCCGCGAGACCGGCCCCGTGCTTGCCACAGTGTCGACCATCATCACTCCTTCGATCCGGCTCTCATCGTCACGAAACGCTCGAGGACTGCGAATGGGCGTCAGCACGGGCCGGCGCCGGGCCGGCCATCCTTCCGCGCGCATCCGTCCCCCTGTGCGCCCGCTTGCTCACGCGGGTCTCCGTGGTGTGCTTCCTGCTTTGCTTGCGCCCCGCTCCACTCGCCCTCATCGGACTCAGTCCCTTCGCGATCTCGCCCTCGCCGCCTGCCGCCGGCGCCGCTGTGCCCTCCACAGCGGGTCGGCGATGATGAGCACCGAGACGACGAGGTAGATGACGACGGCGACGACGGGCAAGAGCAGGCCGAGCGCCGTCGCCACGGCCTGCAGCAGCAGCGCCACCCGCCGCTCCTTCTCGAACGCCTCGAGCTCGTCCTCGGCGGCGTCGTCGGCCGCGAGGCCCTCCCTGCGCGCCGAGTAGCCGACGAGCACGTTGACCATCAGCGAGGCGAGGGTCAGGTTGATGCCGAAGATCACGACCGCGATGTGGCGGCCGGCGTCGTCGAGGTGCGTCGCCAGCAGGCTCGTCGTGAAGGGTAGGAACGAGACGAACAACAGCAGCACGAGGTTGAGGCCCAGCATCGGCGCATCGGTCGCCTTGATGAAGCGCGTCACGTGGCTGTGGGCGATCCACACGCCGCCGATGAAGGCGAAGCTGACGAAGTAGCCGAGGTAGCCGGCCCACCCCGCGGCGAGCTCGTGCAGCAACCCCTGCGGGTCGGTGGGGACGTGCAGCTCCAGGACGAGCAGGGTGATGGCGATCGCCATCACGCCGTCGGAGAAGGCCTCGAGGCGGGTGGTGGGCAGGAGGCGTGACACTGTCGTTCCGCCGTTGCTCTGTTCGCTCATGTCATCGACTCCCTGGTGCGCGCCTGCGTCGGTGTTGCCCTTCGATACGACTTGGCAAGTATTTCCATACCGAATGGTATCATAAACATTTGGCGGCGCCCGCATGTCCGCGGGCGGTCGTCCCACTGTCCGCCTCCGCCCCGCTCGCGCCCCAGACGGCCCACACCATCCCCGACACCGGGCGACCCCTCGGCCACGAGGCGTGGCGGGGGGCTCGCGGAGCCAGCGCGTGACCGCGCGTGGCACGCGGAGGAAGCCTTGGAGGCTGAAGGCAGCGGCTCCGCGGATGGCGGGTGGCATGTGTCGCCGCGGCCCGGAGGAGAGCGAAGCGATGAGGCCAGGGCGAGGCCGGTAGCCGCATTTGCTGACCGGGTGGTATCGTAAAATAGGAATCCCCCCCTGGGGGTGCAAGGCCAGCGGTCGCCCGTCGCAGGATGGGCCCGAAAGCATGCGAAGGAGGCGTGCCCCGATGCGACGAGACGACCAGACGGACGTGGCGCGACCGAGGAAGCGTGGACGGCCGCGTCTCGACGCGAAGATCGTGCCTCAGATCCTCGATGGCGCGGAGCGGCTCTTCGCGCGCCGGGGCGTGACCGTGAGCATCCGCGAGATCGCGGAGGAAGCGGGCCTGCCCCACTCCACGATCTACCGCTACTTCGAGAGCAAGGACGAGGTGCTGCACAAGGTTCTCCTGCGAGGACGCAAGCGGCAGATCGAGCACGAGGCCGAGGAGCGCGCCGCAGGGCGCACGACACAGGGGGCCATCGACTGGCTCATGGAGCACAACCGCGCCTACTTCATGACCGTGGCCCGTGCTGCTCTCGACGGTGAGACGACGACCTCCCTCGGCCTCGAGACGGCGGGCGGTACGCCAAGGCGCTCTCTCCAGATCCTCAAGAACGGCGGCTTGCCCGTCGAGCTGAGGACGGACCACGACCCGCGCATGATCGTCGCCGCCCTCATGGCGCTGAGCGTGGGGTGGGTCACGGCCGAGGATTGGATCGTCGACGCCGTCGGCATGCCCGACTGTGACCGCCACAAGGTCAGGGCGGCGATCGACGACATCATGGCGAGCATGGTCGCGATGGGGAGGGGACCGGAGGCGTCCTGTGAGTGATGGGGTGGTCCCGTTCGTCTCGCCCGCGTCGGCCGTGCGCTCGGGGCGCGCCTACCGCACCAAGCGGACGACGTCGGCCACCGACCTCGGATAGGTTCCTCGCGCGGAGCCGCGTCCGCGACCACCGCGACGCCCTTCCCCAAGCCGGACAGGGCCCCCGGTTGAGTTTCGCGACCGTGTGGTAAGGTAAATCTCCACCTGACGACGTCAGACACGCCCCGTTCAAGAGGAGGAGCCATGCCCGTCGCCATCGAGTTCTGGGACTACTTCTGGGGCTTCATCACCGTGATGCTCGGGCTCAGCCTGCTCGTGCTGTGGGTGTACCTGTTCATCGACATCATGACCCGCAAGGGCATCGGCCCCTTCGCCCGCGTACTGTGGGTCATCGCCATCTTCGTGCTGCCCTGGATCGGCGGCCTCATCTACCTGCTCGTCAGGCCGTTCGAGGGTGAGTCCTCCACCTGGCTGCCGGCGAAGTACCACGAGGGCGGCGCCGAGGGCGGCTGGTCGCAGCAGATGGCCGACCTCGTCGCCCTGCACGAGAGCGGCAAGCTGACCGACGCGGAGTTCACAGCGGCCAAGGCCAAGCTGCTGGCGTAGGAGCACCGGCGGGGGCATCAGGCGGTCGCGGAGTCGCGATCGTCATCGAGGTCCCCGGCCCGCGCCGTGCCATGGATAGTGCGGAGCTAGAGGGCGAAGCCGAGGCCGGGTACGGAGGCCCCGACGACGGCGTCATGGCGCGCCTGGTGGCGTTGGCGCGCCGGCGGCTCTCCGGGCGCCGCCAGTCAGAGGCGCTCGACGTGACCCTGCGGGTGGTCGAGCGCCACCGTCAGATCGGCGGCTCATTGCTGGCCGGCGCGCTCGCCTATCGCTTCTTCCTCGTGACGATGCCGCTCACCCTGATCGCGATGGGCCTGCTCGGCTTCGCCGAGGAGACGGCCGCCGTCGATGCCGACGAGGTGGCCAGGAGGCTCGGGATCGGTGGGCTGATGGCGCGGGTCATGCGGACGACCGGCGCAGAGGCCGGATCGCTGCGCTGGTTCACCCTCGTGGGCGGCGTCGTCCTGCTGCTCTGGGCGACACTGGCGTTGCTGCGCGCGCTGCGCACGGTGCACGCCTTCGCGTGGGGTCTGCCCGTGACGCGTCTCCGGCACGCGTTCCAGGCGGCCTTTGTCGCGGCGCTCGTCATGCTGTGGTCGACGGCGTCGGCCGCGGGCGTCAACAACGTCACCGCGGACTGGCCCTACGTGGCCACGGTCGCGAACGTCGTCCTGCTCGTCGCGTACGCCGCAGTCTGGGTCTGGCTCGCACGCTACCTGCCCAGCAGGGCGACGCGCTGGACGCAGCTCCTGCCGGGCGCCGTCGTCTTCGCCCTCGGGGTCAAGGCCGTGCACCTCTTCACCGCCTACTACGTGGCGCCGTACCTCAACGAGCGGGCCGCCACGTACGGCGTGCTCGGCTACGTCGCCATGGCGCTGCTCGTCCTCTTCGCCTTCGGTGAGCTCGCCGTGGTGTCGGCGCTGACCAGCGCTGCCGTCGTGGATCACCAGCTCGCGGCGGGGGGATCGGCCGCCGCCGAGGCTGTGGAGGACACCGGATCGAGGCTTTGAGGGAGGCCGGGCCGGCGAGACGGTCGCCGAGGGGCTCACGCGGCCGGCGCGGCGCCGCCGTGCCGGCCCGGCCTGCGTCTCACGAACGCAGGAGGAAGAGGTAGACGAGGGCGACGATCGACGGCGCCGCGAAGGCCAGCGCGTGGAGGGTGACGGTGAGGCTGTGATCGGTCGTCGTCTCGTGGTACTCGCCCATCGGCCGGTCGCTCATCGTGTCGTGGTAGAGGTGTTTCGACCGGTTTCGCATCGGCAGGCCGAGGTAGAGGACGGCGACGACGGCCGCGCCGAGGCTGACGACGCTCGAGATGAGCTCGAGCGGGCGGGTGCCTTGCGGACCGGTCGAGACGAAGAGCGCGAGGGCGACCACGCCGGCTCCCGCGGCCAGCGCCTTGAGGTAGGAACCGAGGCCCGAGAAGCGTGACGGCCGCGGACGGGGTACGGGGGCGACGGCGCCTCGCCAGTACTCCGCCGCCGGCCGCGGCCGCCGGCGCAGTCTCACGGGCGGGCCCTCACAGCACGCGCGTCACGGTGCGGCCGTCACGGCTCGCAGGCCGCGCCTCCCTCGAAGCGCAGCTTGCACATCGCGTACTCCTCGGGCACCGCGATGGGGTACTCGCCGCTGAAGCAGGCGCGGCAGAACTGCGACTCGGGCAGCCCCGTGCTCGCCTGGAGTCCCTCCAGCGTGAGGTAGTGCAGGGTGGTAGCGCCGACCTTGCGGCGGATCTCGTCGACGCTCAGGTTGGCGGCGATCAGCTCGGTGCGCGTCGCCATGTCGATGCCGTAGAAGCAGGGCCACTTGATCGGCGGCGAGCTGATGCGCAGGTGCACCTCTTTGGCCCCGGCGCTCATCAGCATGTCGACCAGCTTGCCGGTGGTGTTGCCGCGCACGATCGAGTCGTCGACGACCACCAGGCGCTTGCCCTTGATGATCGCGGTCAGCGGGTTGAGCTTCATGCGGATGCCGCGCTGGCGCAGGTCGTCGTCGGGCTGGATGAAGGTGCGGTACACGTAGCGGTTCTTGATCAGCCCCTCGGTGTAGGGGATGCCAGAGGCGGCGGAGTAGCCGATGGCGGCGGGGATGCCGGTGTCGGGCACGGGGATCACGAGGTCGGCCTCGACCGGCGCCTCCTCGGCGAGGTGGCGGCCCATCGCCTGGCGGCACTCGTGGAGGGTGCGCCCGGCGAGCACGGAGTCGGGCCGGGCGAAGTAGATGAACTCGAAGATGCAGAGCGCCGGGCGCGAGCCCGCGAGCTCGACGCGCGCGCTGCGCAGGCCGTGCTCGGCGTCGACGATGACCACCTCGCCGGGCTGGATCTCGCGCACGAAGTGGGCGCCGATGATGTCGAAGCCGGCAGACTCGCTCGAGATCACCGGGTTGCCCTCGTAGTCGCCGAGGCAGAGAGGCCGTACGCCGTACGGATCGCGGACGCCGACGAGGGCGTCGCCCGAGAGCACGGCGGCCGAGAAGGCGCCGCGGATCTTGGCGACCGCCGTGCGCACGGCGCCGAGCAGGTCGCCCTCGGCCTCGTGGGCGATGAGCGCCGTGATGACCTCGGTGTCGGTGGTCCCGGTGAAGCGCACGCCCTCGGCGAGGAGCTCGTCGCGCAGGGCGGTGGTGTTGACGAGGTTGCCGTTGTGGCCCAGGGCGACGACGTCGCCGTTGCGTGCCCGCACCAGCGGCTGCGAATTCTGCCAGTGGCTCGCCCCCGTGGTCGAGTAGCGCACGTGGCCGATGGCGTGCTGGCCCGACAGGCTCGAGAGCATCTGCTCGTTGAAGACCTGGGAGACGAGCCCGAGGTCCTTGATGACGGTGACCTCGCCGTCGTCGCTCACGGCGATGCCGGCGCTCTCCTGGCCGCGGTGCTGCAGGGCGTAGAGGCCGAAGTAGGTGAGGCGGGCGACGTCGTAGCCCGGGGCGAAGACGCCGAAGACGCCGCCGGCGTCGCGCGGCGAGCCGCCGGGCCGCCCCGGAGTCGGGAGCCGCGACGCGCCGCCGGGCCTCACGGGCGG
>DATHSP010000107.1:0-1945 GCA_035464075.1 Thermoleophilia bacterium
CGCCGGCCGCGACCGGCCCTCGCTCCCGATCGCTCGGCGCGCCTAGCGCGGCTGGTGGCGCCGGTCGTCGTCCTCGCCGCCGTGCTCGTGGTGTTCAGCCTGGCCTGGCGCACCGGGGTCGTGGGCGACGGCGCGGGCGGCGCGCCCGTGGCGTCGCCGAGCCCGAAGGCGTCGGCGAAGAAGACACCGACCGAGGAGCCGGCCGCCGAGCCCGGCGCCGGCTCGGAGACGAAGACGTACACGGTGAAGGCGGGCGACACGCTCTCCGGCATCGCCGAGCGCTTCGACACGACGGTGACCAAACTCGAGGACCTCAACGCCGACCAGGACCTCCAGACGCTCAACCCCGGGCAGGAGCTGACCGTCCCCTCGCCGTAGCCCCGGGACTTCTCGTCTCCCGGCGCACCTGGTCTTCCGGCGTGCGGTGCGGCCGGCGACCCCACTCCCGCACAGCCCCATCCTCCCGGTACGACGCGACCGATGTGACCCGCCGGCGAGCGATCTGACCCGACCCCGAGCGCGACCGCTGTGACCCGGCGGCGAGCGATCCGCCCGACCCCGAGCGCGACCGATCCGACCCGTTCTCGCCCGGAACCGGCCTGAGCCGCCCTTGTCCGCGACCCTCGGGCGCGCTCACCGACGACCCCAGCTGGCCCTGCGGACGCTGTCCACCGACGACCCGGGCTGACCGTGCGGACGCCGTCCGGTCCTCCGTCTTGGCGGCATGTGGGAGACTCCCCCACGAAGTGGGGTAAGAGTATTGCAAAGTGGTGCAAGGTGGGGTAGAGTGGCCGCCATGCAGCGGCCGTTCCTGGTGGGGGAGTTCGAATGCACGCTCGATGCGAAGAACCGCATCGCGATCCCCGCACGCCTGCGCGCCGCCTTCGCCGAGGGCATCTACGTCACCCGAGGGCACGAACGCTGCCTCGCGGCGTACCCGCCTGAGGGCTTCGCGCGCTTCCTCGAGGAGCAGACGCAGGGCGTCTCGACGCTGAAGAGCAAGGTCCGTGCCCTGGAGCGGTTCGCCGCCGCCGGCGCCGTCCACCAGGAGCTCGACCGCCAGGGCCGCATCACGCTGCCCGCCCGCCACCTGCAGTTCGCCGCCATCGGTCGTGAGACGACCGTCATCGGGGTCCGCGACCACATCGAGATCTGGGACCGCGCCGCCTGGGCGGCCTATCTGGCCCACCTTGAGGAGGAGGCCGATGCTACCGCAGACGAGCTTGCGACTCCGTGAGTACGAGATGGCGCTCGCCCACACGCCGGTCCTGCTCGAGGAGCTCGTCGAGCTGGTCGACCCGCGCCCCGGCGAGACCGCCGTCGACTGCACCTTCGGCGCCGGCGGGCACGCCCGGGCGGTCGCCGCGCGGCTCGGCGCCGGCGGCCGGCTGATCGCCTGCGACCGCGACCCGAGCGTGGCCGAGTACTACCACGAGGTGGCCGCCGCCGCGCCCTGCCCCGTCGAGCTCTACCACGGCGACTTCGCCGACGTCCTCGCCGGGCGTCCCGACGCCTCGGCGGACGTCGTCTACATGGACCTCGGCGTCTCCTCCATGCAGCTCGACCGGCGCGAGCGGGGCTTCTCGTACGCTTACGACGCGCCGCTCGACATGCGCATGGACCCCGAGGCGGGGGTGACGGCCGCCGACCTCGTCAACACCCTGTCGCAGGACGAGCTCACCGACATCTTCCGCCGCTACGGCGAGGAGCGCTTCTCGCGCCAGATCGCGCGCGCGATCGTGCGGCGCCGGGCGGAGCAGCCGTTCGAGCGAACCGGCGACCTCGTCGAGGTCGTGCGCGCCGCCATTCCCGCGCCCCGGCGCTTCGGCGACGGCCATCCCGCGAAGCGCGTCTTCCAGGCGCTCCGCATCGTCGTCAACGAGGAGCTCGACGCTCTCGAGCGGGCGCTTCCGGCCGCCGTGCGCCTCCTTCGTCCCGGAGGGAG
>DATHSP010000108.1:0-1907 GCA_035464075.1 Thermoleophilia bacterium
CCACGCGGTCGCTCAGCCGCCCGCTGAGCGGGCTCAGGGTCGCCTGCATGAGCGGTTGCGCCAGGAGGATCCACCCCGTCTCCGTCGCCGAGCGCCCCTGCACGATCTGCAGGTAGACGACCGTGAGCACGCCCACCGCCGTCAGCGCCAGGTAGTTGAGCAGGGCGGCGCCGTTCGCCGCCGCGAACAGCCGGTTGTGGCGCAGGAGGGCGAGGTCGACGACCGGGTCGCGTACGCGCCGCTCGGTGACGACGAAGGCGGCGAAGGCGACCACCGAGAGCGCGAGCAGCCCAAGCGTGCTCGACGAGAGCCAGCCCCACTGCCCCGCGAACGTGAGCGGCACGAGCAGGGCGCCGAGGGCGACGGCGAGCAGCGCCGCGCCGGCGACGTCGGGGCGCGGCGCCCGCGCCGTCGCCCGCTCGGTCCTCGGCAGCAGCCGCCAGCCCCAGAGCAGGACGAGCAGGCCGATCGGCAGGTTCACGAGGAAGATCCAGCGCCAGCCCAGCCCGTCGGCGAGGAAGCCGCCCAGCGGCGGCCCCACGCTCAGGCCGAGGTAGACGGCGGCGACGTTGATGCCGAGGGCGCGGCCGCGCTCCTCACGCGGGAAGACGGCGACGACGATCGCGGCCGCCGTCGCGGAGAGCAGCGCGGCCCCCACGGCCTGCACCACGCGGCTCCCGACGAGCCACGCGCCGCTCACGCTCAGGGCGGCGAGCAGCGAGCCGATCGTGAAGATCGCGATCCCGAAGAGGTAGAAGCGCACGCGCCCGCGATGGTCGGCCAGTCGCCCCAACGGGATGAGAAGCACGGCCATCGCCAGCAGGTAGACGGCCTGCACCCAGAGCGAGACGCTGAAGCTCAGGTCGAGGTCGGCGCCGATCGCCGGCAGGGCGACGGCGACGATGGACCCGTCGAGCGGCCCCATGAAGGCGCCGACGCTGCTCAGAGCAAGGAGCTGCCAGCGCCGGCGCCGGAGGTCGTCGAAGGTCTCGGGCCGGGACGGGTTCACCGGGAGAGTCTAGCGCGGCGGCGGTGCGGCGGCAGCCGCAGAGGGCCGCGCCTGTGGCGGGGACGGGCGGAGGCGACGGGGGCGGCGTGCCTCTCGGCGCGCCGCCCCCCGTCACTCAGCGGTCACTCTCTCGCAAGCTCAGTCCATCAGCACCGGGAAGAACACCTGCCACGCCAGCGCCGACTTCGCCGTCAGGCTGAGGAGCACGTACACCTTCTCCCCGAACAGGTAGTCGCGCCACGGCCCCACCTTCTTGTACTGGAGCAGCATGTTGATGGCGAACACGTTGAAGAACAGGAAGAGCGTGATGATGATCCCGTACACGAAACCGGGCGGCGAGACGTCGCTGGCCGAGCCCGGCGCCCAGACGTAGAGCGCCACCCCGATCCAGGGGATGATGCCGGCGAACGAGCCGAAGAGGAACGGCAGCCAGTTGCCGCTGCCGGGCCGCTCGTACTTCTCCTGCAGCAGGCCGAAGAGGATCATGCTCGCGTTGACCCCGAAGATCGCGAGCAGCGCCACGATCTCGGTGATGCCGGTGAGCATGGCGATGAGCACGATCATGATCGAGGAGCTGAAGAAGTACTCGATCCAGCGCCCGTAGTTGCGGCTCTGGAGCAGATTCCGGGTGTACCAGCCGTAGGCGGCCGTGCCCATGATCAGCAGGGCCGCGGCCGAGATGATGACGAAGGAGAGCACGCCCCAGCCGATCGGCAGGCCGAAGACCTCGATCAACTCCTGGGGGCTGCCGGGCGGGCCGGTCATGTACGTCGCCGTGACGTCGATCGAGAAGTCCTTCATCAGGACGCCCATCACCACCGCCTGCGCGGCGAGGACGAGGCCGATGACGATGTTCCACCAGCGCAGGGCGCCGAGGCGGCGCTGCATCGCCGGGTCT
>DATHSP010000109.1:0-3965 GCA_035464075.1 Thermoleophilia bacterium
AGCTCGGCCGCCGCACCCTGCACCGGGCGCGCGCCGCGGTGCGCCCGCTGGGCCGCGCCGCCGCTGCACTCGAACGCGGCGGCGGCGCCGCGCTGGCCGCCGCCGCCTGCCTCGCCGTGCTGCGTGAGCTGCCCTCGTACCCGGCCGCCTGGACCCTCCCGCTGGCCGCGCTGACCGTGGCCGTCTGGGCGGTGCTGCCGCGCGTCGGCCTCGCGTGGCTGCTCGGCGTGCTCGCCTTCCCGCTGTTCGACGTCTCGTTCAGCGTCGGCGTCGCCTACCTGGTGCTCGCGGTCGCCGTCGTCCTGCTCTCCGGCCGTCGCCCCGTGCTGGCGCTCTGGCCGGCGCTCGCGGTGCTGCTGGCGCCGTTCGGGCTCGCGCTGGTCGCGCCGGCGCTGGCGGCCGTGTTCGGGCGCCTGAGGGGCGCCCTGACGGCCGCCTGGACCGGCGCCGTCCTCATCGTCGTCCTGCTCCTCGAGCGCGTGCCCCGCGGGCCGTTCACGCTCTACCAGCCGCGCGGGCGGCTGGCCGCGGAGCTCGCCGCCGCGGAGAGCCCGCTCGACGTCGCGCTCGACGTCTTCGCCGTCCTGACGACGCCGCAGAGCCTCGTGCAGATCGGCGTCTTCGCCGGTCTCGCCGCCGCCCTGGCGACGGCCCTCGCCCTCGACCGGCTCGAGCTCCGCCTCTGGATCTGGGCGGCGAGCTTCGCCGTCCTCTTCGTCCTCTACCGCCTGCTGCCGCTGTTCGCCTGGGAGACGCGGGCGACGCCGGGCTCCCTGCTGCTGAGTGTCTCGGTCACCGCCGTCGTGGTACTCTTGCCGCTGGTCCTGTGGCCCGGTCCCCACCCGGAGGACGTCCCTGATGAACATCCTGAAATCGGTTGAGCAGAAGCTCGAGGGTCTGGTCGAAGGCGTCTTCGGCCGGGCGTTCAAGGCGAGCGTGCAGCCCGTCGAGCTCGCCCACAAGCTGGCCAAGGAGCTCGGCGATCACAAGATCGTCGGGCCGTCGCACGTCTACGTGCCCAACGAGTTCGAGATCTACCTCGGGCACGACGACTACGAGCACCTGACCTCGTTCGCCGACTCGCTCAAGGCCGAGCTCTCGAGCTACGTCTCGGCCTTCGCCCGCCGCGAGGGCTGGACGATGGTGGCCCCTCCGCGCATCGAGCTGCGCGAAGACACCGACCTGCGCGTCGGCGAGTTCGGCATCGCGACGCGCACCGTCGACCCGCAGCGCGCCGAGGAGTACGCGGTCTCGGCCGCGGCGGGCGGGCCGGCGCCGGTGGCGCCCTCGCCGCCGATAACGCCGGTCGTGCCCGCCGGTGCGGCGATGCCTCCGGCCGCGGCGGCCGGCGCGGGCGTGGCCGCCGGCGCGGCTATCGGCCCGGGGCACACCGTGCTCTACGAGCGCCCGCCCGTGGCCGCGGCCGGCGGCGTGCTGCGCGGCGACGCCGGCGTCTTCGAGCTGGCCCAGGACGTCACCGTGCTCGGCCGCAGCCGCCGCTGCGACATCGTGCTCACCGACCCCAACGTCTCGCGCCAGCACGCCGAGGTCCGACGCGCGGGCGGCGAGTTCGTGGTGCGCGACCTCGACTCGACCAACGGCCTCAGGGTCAACGGCCGCGTCGTCAAGCAGGCGACCCTGCGCGCCGGCGACCGCGTCGAGCTGGGCACGACCGAGCTGCGCTTCGAGAGGCGGTCGTGACCCAGGCAGTGGCGGTCGCGGGCGCCGGGCTGACCGGCGCCGGCTGGGCGGCACTCTTCGCCGCGCGCGGCCTCGAGACGCGCCTCTACGACCCCGACCCCGAGGCGCTGGCGCGGGCCGCGCTGCGCGCCCCGCTGGCGGCGCGCTTCCTCGCCGAGCAGGGGCTGGCCGAGACGGCCGCCTGCGAGGCCGGGGTGGCCGCCCTCACCACCCACACCGACCCCGCGGCCGCCTTCGCCGGGGTGGCGCTGGTGCAGGAGTCCGTCCCCGAGGAGCTGGCGGCCAAGCGCGAGGTCTTCGCCCTCGCCGACCGGCTGGCGCCGGCCTCCGCGCTCATCGCGACGAGCTCCTCGGGACTCTCGATCGGCGCCATCCAGGAGGCCACCGAGCGCGCCGAACGCACGCTCGCCGCGCACCCGTACAACCCGCCCTACCTCGTGCCGCTGGTCGAGCTCGCCGGGGGGCCGCGGACCGCGCCCGAGACCCTCGAGCGGGCCGCGGCCTTCTACGCGAGCCTGGGCAAGCGGCCCGTCGTCGTGCGTCGCGACGTGCCCGGCTACATCGCCAACCGCCTCTCGGCCGCTCTCTGGCGCGAGGCCATCGAGCTCGTGCGCAGCGGCGTCGCGAGCGTCGCCGATGTCGACCGCGCCGTCACCGACGGCCCCGGCCTGCGCTGGGCGGTCATGGGGCCGCACCTGCTCTACCACCTCGGCGGCGGCGAGGCCGGCGTGCGCGGGCACCTGGGCCGCCTCGGCGGCGTCAAGGAGGGCGTCCTCCACGACCTGGCCACCTGGACCGAGTTCCCCGCCGACGTCGCCGACCTCCTCGCCGCGGGCCTCGAGGAGGAGGTCGGCGACGCCGGCGTCGAGCGGCTCTCCGCCGCCCGCGACACCGCCCTGGCCGCCCTGCTCCGCGCGAGGCGAGGGGCGTGAGGGCGGCGGGCGCGACCGGCCCCGTCCGCCCCGGGAGACGCCGATGATCGACATCGTGCTGCTGGCCCTGAAGATCGGCATCCTCGTGCTGCTCTACCTCTTCGTCTGGTGGGTGGTTCGCCGCACCGTGCGCGACACCGTGACCGGGCAGACGGCGACGCCGCCGCCCGACGTCGCCCTGCCGACCGCCGACGTGCCCCCACCCCCGGTGTCCCCGGAGGAGCGCGACGCCCGACGCGAGCGGCGCGACGTCGAGCGCACGATGGACGGCCAGCTGCTCGACTTCACCCCGCACATCAACCCGCGGCTCGTGGTCGAGAAGAGCACGATCGTGCCGCCGGGCGTCATCTTCCCGCTCGAGGGCTGGGTGACGATCGGTCGCGCGCCCACGAGCAGCATCGTGCTCGACGAGCCCACGGTCTCGAGCACCCACGCGCGGCTCGTCACGCGCGGCCAGATCTACGTCGTCGAGGACCTGGGCAGCACCAACGGGACGTACGTCAACGAGCGCGCCGTCACCGAGGCGCAGCTGAAGCTCGACAGCCGTCTGCGCATCGGCGAGACGGTGTTCCGCTACGAGGAGTGATCCGGCGGTGACCCTGGTCGCCCGCCACGCGGTGCGTTCCGACATCGGCCTGCACCGGGAGGTCAACGAGGACGCCGCCGTCGCCCGGCCGCCGCTCTACGCCGTCTGCGACGGCATGGGCGGGGCGCGGGCCGGCGAGGTGGCCTCCGAGCTCGCCTGCTCCACGCTGGGCGCGCGCGTCGGCGCCGGCGACGACGTCGTCGACGCGGCCCGCGCCGCGAACGCCGCGGTCTACGACGCGGCCGTCGACGACGAGACCCTGGCCGGCATGGGGACCACCCTCACCGCCATGGTGCTCGACGGCGACGTGGCGCGCTTCGCCCACGTCGGCGACAGCCGCGCCTACCTGCTGCGCGACGGTGAGCTGCGCCAGGTGAGCGTCGACCACTCGGTGGTCGGCCAGATGATCCGCGACGGCGAGCTGACGCTCGAGCAGGCCGCGGTGCACCCGATGCGCTCCATCCTCACGCGCGCCCTCGGCACCGAGCCTTCGGTCGAGGTCGACGCCTACGAGCTCGCGCTGCGCGCCGGCGACGCCGTCCTGCTGTGCAGCGACGGCCTCACCGGCATGGTGCCGGACGAGCGCATCCGGCGCGCGCTCCGGCACGCCGATCCCGAGGAGAGCGCCGCCGAGCTCGTCAAGCAGGCGCGCCGCGGCGGCGGCCTCGACAACATCACCGTGGTCGTGGTGCGCGTGGCCGCGCCCGGCGACGACGCGGCCGTCGGGCCGGCCGGCGCCGAGGCGC
>DATHSP010000110.1:0-1974 GCA_035464075.1 Thermoleophilia bacterium
GTGGCCGCGCGGCCGGGGCGGATGGTGTCCGCCGTGCCCGACGAGGTCTACAGTGACGGGGTCAGAGGGCGCGTCCAGTGAGCGTCCGCGTGCCGCGTACGGTCGCCGCCGGCCCGCGGGATGCGCATCCGCGCCGGTCCACGACCGGCGGGGTCGAGACGGGAGGGATGGCATGAGAGAGCCGGGCAGCCTCGAGCGGCGCATGAAGGACGACGCCGTCGCCGCCCTCAAGGCCGGAGACCGCCGCCGGCGCGACGCCCTCAGCACGCTCATCGCCGAGCTCAAGAAGGCGCGCATCGACGCCGGGGCCGCTCCGAGCGAGGCCGACGAGCTGACCGTGCTCAACCGCGAACGCAAGCGGCGCAGCGAGGCGCTCGAGCTCTACACCGGGGCCGGGCGCGAAGACCTGGCCGGGCAGGCGCGCTTCGAGGTCGATCTGATCGCCGGGTACATGCCCGAAGAGCTCTCCGCCGCCGAGCTGGAGGGCCTCGTCGACGAGGCCATCGCCGCCACCGGTGCCGCGTCTCCCAAGGAGATGGGCAAGGTGATGGGCAGGCTCATGCCGCAGGTGGCCGGGCGCGCCGACGGCAAGGCGCTCAGCGACCTCGTCCGCCGCCGGCTCGGGGGGTGACGTGTGCCTGAGGCCACGCGCACGGTGATCGAGCTCGACTCCAACGCCCTCGCCCTGAGCCTGGCCGGCGAGCACGACGCCCACCTCCGGGTCATCGAGGAGCGTCTCGACTGCCGGCTCACGCTGCGCGGCAACGTGCTGACTCTCGAGGGCGAGCCGACCGCCGTCGCCAAGGCGGGGGCCGCCTTCGAGGAACTGCTCACGGTCATCCGCTCCGGCCGCCCCTTGAACCCCGCGATGGTCGAGTCGCTCATGGACATCGCGGTGGACTCGTCGGGCAAGCCGTCCGAGGTCTACGGCGACGTGGTCTGGACGCACCGCGGCCGCCAGATCGGTCCGCGCACCGTGAACCAGAAGCACTACGTCGACGCCATCCGCGGCACCACGATCACCTTCGGGATCGGCCCCGCGGGCACCGGCAAGACGTACCTCGCCACGGCGATGGCGGTGAACGCCTTCTTCTCCAAGGCCGTGGGCCGCATCATCCTCACGCGCCCGGCGGTGGAGGCGGGGGAGAGCCTCGGCTTCCTGCCCGGGACGGTGAGCGAGAAGGTGGACCCGTACTTCCGGCCGCTGTTCGACGCGCTCTACGACATGATCGACGGCGAGCGCCTGGCGGCGCTCATCGAGAAGGGCGAGATCGAGGTGGCGCCGCTGGCGTACATGCGCGGCCGCACGCTCAACGACTCGTTCATCATCCTTGACGAGGCTCAGAACACGTCGCCCGAGCAGATGAAGATGTTCCTCACCCGGCTCGGGTTCGGCAGCAAGATGGTCGTCACCGGCGACGTGACGCAGATCGACCTGCCGCACAACCGGACCTCGGGGCTCGTCACCGTGGCCGAGGTCCTGGACGAGGTCGACGACATCAGCATCGTGCAGTTCGACGGCCACGACGTGGTGCGTCACAAGCTGGTGCAGCGCATCGTCAACGCGTACAAGGCGCACGACGACCAGGTCGGGGCGGCGCGCGAGCAGCGGCGAAGCGAGGCCGAGCGGCGCCGCGAGGAGACGGGCTCGTGAACGTCGTCGAGGTGGTCAACAGCACCCGCACGACGATCGACGAGGTTCTCGTCGCCCGCCTCGTGGCCAGGGTGCTCGACGAGGAGGGTGTCGCCGGCGCCGAGGTCGCGGTGACGTTCGTGGGCGAGGCGCGCATGCGCGAGCTCAACCGGGAGCACCGGGGCAAGGACGAGGTCACGGACGTGCTCAGCTTCCCGCTCGAGGACTGGGATCGGGAGGACGAGGTTGCGGACGGGACCGCTTCGCCGGACGAGGCGCGAGCGGTCGCCGCCTCGCTCGCGCCCGACCTCGGCGAGGTGGCCGAGGCGGTCGTCGCCGGC
>DATHSP010000111.1:0-7713 GCA_035464075.1 Thermoleophilia bacterium
CGCCGCCCGGCCGCGGTTCGTCGGTCTCAGGCCTGCGGCCCCGCCTCGCCGGCGTCGGGCGCCTCGTCGGCCGGCTCTGCGCCGACCGGGAAGACCTCGTCGCTCAGGCCCAGGGTGGGACCCTCGTCGAGCGGCGGTGCCACCTCACCGGCGGCCTCCTCGGCCGGCTCGGCCGCGGCGGGCTCTTCGACGGTCTCGGCAGCGGCGGGCTCTGCGGTGGTCTCGGGCTCTGCGGCAGCCTCAGGCTCTGCGGCGGTCTCGGGCTCTGCGGCAGCCTCGGGCTCCTCGGCGGCCTCCGGCTCCTCGACGGCCTCGGCCTCTGCGGCGGCCTCGGGCTCCTCGACGGTCTCCTCGGCCACGCTCTCCGCGGCCTCGTCGGCCGGCGCCTCGGTGACCTCTTCAGCCGCGACCTCTGCGGGCTCTTCGGCAGCCGTCTCGTCGACCGTCTCGGCCTCGGGCTCTTCGGCCACCTCGGCCTCGGGCTCCTCGATCTCGACCGGCATCGGCGGCGTCGGGCGCACGTCGTCGGCGCCCTCGACCCGCTTGATCGAGAGGCTGAGGCGGCGGCGCTCGGTGTCGACTTCGATGATCTTGACGTGCACGGTCTGGCCGACCGCGACGACCTCGTCGGGCCGCTCGACGTGCCGGTTGGCCAGCTCGCTGATATGGACGAGGCCCTCGATGCCCTCGTAGATCTCGATGAAGGCGCCGAAGGCGACGATCTTGGTGACCCGGCCGTCGACCGTGTCGCCCACCTTGTGGCGGGTGACGATGCGCTGCCACGGGTCTTCCTGCGTCTGCTTGAGACCGAGGGAGATGCGCTGGCGGTCGCGGTCGATGTCGAGCACCTTGACCTTGACCTTCTGGTTGACCTGCAGCACCTCGGACGGGTGGTTGATGTGGGTCCAGCTGAGCTCTGAGATGTGGATGAGGCCGTCGATGCCGTCGAGGTCGACGAAGGCGCCGAAGTCGACGATGTTGCTGATCGTGCCCTCGACGATGTCGCCCACGGTGAGCTCGTCGATGATCTGCTGGCGCACCTCTTTGCGCTCCTCTTCGAGGACGGCGCGGCGCGACAGGACGACGTTGTTGCGGTTGCGGTTCATCTCGATGACGCGGCAGTTGAGCTCTTTGGTGACGTACTCGGAGAGGTCCTGCACGCGGCGGATGTCGACCAGGGAGGCGGGCAGGAAGCCGCGCACCCCGAGGTCGAGGATGAGGCCGCCCTTGACGACCTCGATGACGGTGCCGATGACGGGGGTGCCGCTCTCGAAGGCGCCCTCGATGCGCTTCCACGCCTTCTCGAAGCGGGCGCGCTTCTTGGAGAGGATCAGGCGGCCGTCGGCGTCCTCCTTCTGCATGACGAGGGCGTCGACCTCTTCACCCAGCTCGACCTCCTGCTGGGTGTTGACGTTCTTGCGGATCGAGAGCTCGTTGACCGGGATCACGCCCTCGGATTTGTAGCCGATGTCGACGAGGACTTCGTCCTTGTCGATGCGCACCACCTTGCCGGTGACGATGTCACCCTCGTTGAACACGTTGATGGTGGCGTCGTAGTTGGGGACGATCTCGCCGTTGACCTCGATGAGGTAGCCGTCGCTGCCTTCGACGATCTTCGGTGCTTCCTGGGTCTCGGTTTGGTTGTCCGTCATTGGGTCTCTCGGCCTCCCGGTCACTGTCGCGGCTCGTCGCTGAAAGGACCGCCCTCCCCGAGAACCGCGACCGGGGCAGGGCGAAACCGGGAGAGTATAGCACAGGACCCCCGCAGGAGCGGGGAGAACGCAGGTCGCGGCGGGCGGCGGCGCGACCGCAGCGCGACGGAGCGGCGGGGCCACCGCGGAGCGGCGGCGCGACCGCGGCGCGACGCTACTTCGCGGCGCGCCAGTCGGCGCCGGCGCCGACCTCGACCTCGAGCACCGGCTCCATCTCGTAGGCCCCGCGCATCGCGTCACGCAGCAGCGTCTTCACGGCGTCGACCTCGCCCTCCGGCGCCTCGACGACGAGCTCGTCGTGCACCTGCAGGACGAGGCGTGCCGCCATCCCTCCCTCCTCCAGCCGGCGCTGCACCTCGAGCATCGCCACCTTGATGACGTCGGCCGCCGTGCCCTGCAGGACGCTGTTGACGGCGAGGCGCTCGCCCAGCGAGCGCAGGCGGTAGTTCGACGACTTCAGCTCGGTGACCGGCCGACGACGCCCGAACAGCGTCGTGACGTAGCCGTCCTGCGTCGCCTGGGCTATGACCTTGTCGCGGAACTCGCGCACCTTGGGGTAGCGCGCGAAGTAGGCCTCGATGAAGTCGCGCGCCTCCTCGACCGACATGCCGACCTGCTCGGAGAGGCCGTAGGCGGAGAGCCCATACATGATGCCGAAGTTGGTCGCCTTGGCGTGCTCGCGCTGCGTGTGCGTGACCTCCTCGACGGGGATGCCGGCGACGGCCGCCGCCGTCACCCGGTGTACGTCGTCGCCGCGCGCGTAGGCGTCGAGCAGCGCCGGTTCACCGGAGAGTTTCGCCATCAGCCGGAGCTCGATCTGCGAGTAGTCGGCCACGACCAGGAGGTTGCCCTCCTCGGCGACGAAGCAGGAGCGGATCTCGGCGCCGAGCTCGGTCCGCGCGGGGATGTTCTGCAGGTTCGGGTCGGAGCTCGAGAGGCGGCCCGTGCTGGCCACCGTCTGGTTGAACGTCGTGTGCAGGCGCCCCGTGCCCGGGTCGACCCTGCGCGGCAGCGGCTCGAGGTAGGTGCTGAGCAGCTTGGTGAGCTCGCGCCACTCCTCGACCGCGGGCACGATCGCGTGCTGCTCGCGCAGGCCGCGCAGCACGCGGGCGTCGGTCGAGTAGCCCGTCTTGCCCTTGCGCGAGGGTTCGAGGCCGAGGCGCGTGAAGAGGACGTCGGCGAGCTGCTGCGGCGAGCCGATCGTGAAGGGCTCGCCGGCGAGCTCGTGGATCGTGTCGGCGAGCTCCTCGACGCGCTCGCGCAGGCGGGCGGTGATCTCGCCCAGCCGGTAGGTGTCGACCTTGACCCCGGCCGCCTCCATCACGGCGAGCACGCGCGTCAACGGCAACTCGATCTCGTTCAGGAGGCGGTCGAGCTCGAGCTCGTGGAGCCGCGGCCGCTGGGCCTCGGCGACGCGCCATGTGAGCCAGGCCCGCGTCGCCGCGGCGGCCTCGTCGGCCGGGCCGTCGAAGAGAGGCCCAGCCTCATCGAGCCCGGCCAGAGTCTCGAGGACGCGGTCCTTCTCGGCCCGTTCGGGCGTGAGCAGGTAGGCCGCGACGGCCGTGTCGTAGGCGGCGCCGCGGGGCGCGCCGGCGAAGCCGGGCAGCGCCTTGACGTCGTGCGCCATCACGTGCGCCACGAGCCGCCACAGCGCCGGCCACTCGTCGGCGCCGACGCGCGCCGCCACCACCGCGTCGCCGCCGGCGAAGACCGCCGCCGCCCACTCGTCGCCGTCGCCCTCGTCGCCCGACGGCACGGCGGCGAAGGCGGCCTCGCGCTGCTCGAGCACGGCGGCCAGCGCGCCGGCGCCGCGCTCGACGACCAGCGCCGGCAGGGGCGCCGCGGTCGCCGGTGTCGAGGCGCCGCCGGCGGCCGAAGCCGCGCCGCCGGCCCCGCCCTCAGCCGCCGTGCCGCCGGCGGACGACGCCGCCCCTCCGGCGGACTCCGCCGCCGCGCCTCCGCCATCGCTCGCGGAGGGCGCGACCACGGTCTCCTTGAGGCGGCGGACCAGGCTGGTGAACTCGTAGCGGCGGAAGAGGTCCTCGACGTCGGCCACGGGCACGCGGTAGTCGCAGCGGTCGACGATCGCGGCGAGGTCCTCCTCGAGCGGCACGTCGCGCACCATCGTCGCCAGGCGCTTCGAGAGGCGCGCGGTCTGCTCGTGCTCGGCGAGCAGGGCGCGCCGCTTCTCGGAGGCGACCTCCTCGAGGCGCTCGTAGAGCGCCTCGAGGCTGCCGAACTGCTGCAGCAGCGCCGCCGCCGTCTTCTCGCCGATGCCGGGCACCCCGGGGATGTTGTCGGAGCTGTCGCCCTTGAGGCCGATGAAGTCGGGGATCTGCCCCGGCTCGACGCCGAAGCGCTCCACGACCCGGGCCGGCGTGTAGACCTTGACGTCGGTGATGCCGCGCCCGGTGGCGACGACGACGATGTCGTCGTCGACGAGCTGCAGGCTGTCGCGGTCGCCGGTGACGACCGCCGCCTTGACCCCGCGCTCACGCGCCGCGACGGCCAGCGTGCCGAGCAGGTCGTCGGCCTCGTAGCCGCCCTTGACAAGGTTCACGAAGCCGAAAGCCTCGACGAGCTCGGGGAGTCTGTCCCACTGCATCGAGAGCAGGTCGGGCATGTGCGGGCGCTGCGCCTTGTACTCCTCGTACTCCTCGTGTCTGAACGTCTTCTCGCGCGCGTCCCAGGCGACGACGACCGCGCACGGGCTGTACTCGGTGACGATCTTGAGGAACATCTGGCTGAGCCCGTAGATGGCGTTGGTGGGGAAGCCGTCGCGGGTGGCGATCGTCTCGGGGAGGGCGAAGTAGGCACGATAGGCGAGGCTGCTGCCGTCGAGGAGGAAGAGGCGCCGGGTGAGGTCGTCGGGGGTCATGATGGCATCCTACCGCAGGGCGCCGGCGCTCACGCCGCGCGAGGCACCGGCTCTCACGCTGCGCGTGAGGCCGCGTGGCTGCACCGCCATCGGCCGGCGCTCACGGCGCCGCCCGGCGCCGCTTGACGAGCAGCACGCGCGTGCCCTGGGCGCCGCAGGAGACGAGGAGGCCGTCGCTCAGGGTGCGCATGAAGTGGATGCCGCGCCCCGATGCCGCCGTCGCCTCGGGGGCGCAGATCGGCGCCGCGTCCATGCCGCCGCCGTGGTCGGCGACCTCGACCGCGACCTCGTCGTCGTAGCAGAAGAAGCGCACCGTCACCTCGTCGCGCGCCCCTCCCGGCGAGCCGTGTTGAACGGCGTTGGCGAGCGCCTCGCCGACGGCCACGCCGAGCTCGAAGAGCGGCGCCCCGCTGAGGCCGCAGACCTCGCTCAGGCGCATCACGCGACGGCGCGCCGCCGAGAGCTCGCCGGTCGTGGCGGCGAAGGTGAAGCGGTGGCGCCAGCGCGGCTCCGACGGCAGTGAGACCGAGGTCGAGTCGCCGGTGTCGGGGCCGAGGCCGGGGCCGGCGGGCACGTCGAGGCCGGCTCCCGCCAGCGCGTCGCGCACGACGGCGCTCTCGGCCGAGACGATGAGCTCGCCGCCGGCCGCCGCGAACGCCTCGGCGCTGTCCCTGAGCACGACCACGAGGCCGTCGTCCGGCGGCCGCTCGCCCTCGAGGTCGACGACGACCGCGCGGAGGTCGGCCTCCCGGCAGCGGGCGAGCTCGCGGCGCAGGGCCTCGAGACCGGGGCACGACACCGTCGTGCGACAGCGGAGCACGCAGATGTCGCCGCGCACCTCGCGGACGACGTCGCCGCGCCGCAGACCGCCGGCGGGGCGCTCGGCGGGGCCGCCCGCTGCGCCGTCGCTACGCGTCACGGCGGCGGTCGCGGATCGCTGCGGGCACGCTGCCGCTCTCGGCCTGCCGGGGTGATCCGCCGACGGATCGAGGGCATCCCCTGGTGTCACTCACCCCTGTCCTCGCACGGCGGCTCCTCACCCTCGTCGACGGCGCCCCTCAGTCGAGGCTGATACCCTCGCCCCGACGAAGGGAATCCCCGCCACGGGAGGAGTCATGGGAGCACGCACTTTCGCAACCGGCCGGCGCGTCGTGGCACGGCTCGACCACGGCGGCGACCTGCTGGCGCAGATCGCCGCCGTCGCCGACGCTCACGGCGTCATCACGGGCGAGGTCCGCGCGGTCGGCGCCCTCCGGCGCGCCGAGCTCGCCTTCTACGACCAGACCAACAAGCAGTACGAGCCGCACAGCATCGAGCGCCCGCTCGAGCTCCTCGCCCTGGTCGGCAACGTCTCGCGCCGCGACGGGGAGACCGCGGTGCATGCCCACCTCGTGCTCGGCGAGGCGGACGGCCGCTGCCTCGGCGGCCACGCCCTGCCGGGCTGCGTCGTCTTCGCCTGCGAGCTCGTGCTCGAGGAGCTCGTCGGCGAGGCGCTCGAGCGCGGCCACGACGAGGTCACCGGCCTGCCGCTCTGGGGAGGGCTCTGAGGCGCCGTCGCACGGTCGCGCGCGTTCGTCGCGGGAGGCTCGAGGCGATGGAGGGAAGTGGTGTCGGAAGGGGGACTTGAACCCCCATGAGGTTAAACCCTCACTAGGCCCTCAACCTAGCGCGTCTACCAATTCCGCCATTCCGACACGCGGCGAAGAGTATAGAGGCTCGCGCGACGACCGGTCAACGCGTGCCGGAGCCGCTCGTGACAGTGGGCGGACCCGCTCTGCTTCGCGGCCGTCCGCCCACCGGCGGCGCCCCCTTCATGGCCTCTCACGAGAGGCGTGTGGTCTGCACAGACCCCGGCGCCGACTGCATGCTCTGGCATGCTCTGACCCGAGTATACTCACCCCGGCAGGGCCCCTCAAGGCCGTCGCCGTCTGCCGCCGCCCGGCCCCCGGCAGGGCCGGCGCGGCCGCCGGGAGGTCGCGTGAGCCGCATCCTGGTCGGCACCTGTTCGTGGACCGACCCCAGCCTGATCGAGAGCGGGCGCTTCTACCCGCCGGGCGTGTCCAGCGCCGCCGACCGCCTGCGCTTCTACGCCGCGCGTTTCCCTCTCGTCGAGGTCGACGCCACCTACTACGCGCCGCCCGACCCGCGCACGGCCCGCCTCTGGGTCGAGCGCTCGCCCGACGACTTCGTCTTCGACGTCAAGGCGTTCGGGCTGCTCACCGGGCACGCCGTCCAGGTCGGCCGGCTGCCGCGGTGGCTGCGCGAGCGCCTGCCCGACGAGCTGCTCGCCAAGGGCAGGTTCTACCGCCGCAGCGCCCCCGACGAGGTCGTCGAGGCCGTCTGGCAGCTGCACCGCGACGCCCTCGCCCCGCTCCAGGACGCCGGCAAGCTCGGCGCCGTCCTCTTCCAGTTCCCGCCCTGGTTCGTGCGCTCGGCCGAGAACGAGGCCTACCTCCGCGAGCTTTCCGGCCGGCTACCCGGCCTGCGGGTCGCGGTCGAGTTCCGGGGCGGCGGCTGGATGAAGGAGGAGACCGCGGCGGGCACGCTGGCGACGCTCGAGGAGGCGGGGCTCGCGTATGTCACCGTCGACGAGCCCCAGGGCTTTCGCTCGAGCACGCCGCCGCTCGCCGCGGCTACCACCGACCTCGCCTACCTGCGCCTGCACGGCCGCAACGCCGACACCTGGGAGGCGCGCACGCCGCGCTCGGCCGACCGCTTCAAGTACCTTTACTCCGAGGAGGAACTCCGCGGCTGGATCCCCTCCGTGCACGAGCTCGCCGAGCGTGCCGGCACGGTCCACGTGCTGTTCAACAACAACTTCGAGGACTGGGGCCTGCGCAACGCACGCCGCATGGCGCAGCTGCTCGGTGTCGCGCGCGAGCCCGACGGCGGCCGCGAGGGTGGCGCCGGTGCCGACCGAGGGGGACCGGAAAGCGGCGCCGGTCGACGCATCGCGCCGGGCGGCGCCGACCCGCAGACCGCGCCGGGCGTCGGCGGGCAGACCGCGCTGGACGTCGGCGGGCAGACCGCGCTGGACGTCGGCGGGCAGACCGCGCTGGACGTCGGCGGGCAGACCGCGCTGGACGTCGGCGGGGGCGACGGGGGCGGCTGACCGCCGCCCCC
>DATHSP010000112.1:0-1986 GCA_035464075.1 Thermoleophilia bacterium
TCGAGGGCCCGGCCGGCGGTCGTGCTCGTCAACGGCACCGATGCGGACGTCGTCGTGCGCCGCGAGTCGGTCGACGCCGTGCTGGCGCGGTACGAGCTGCCGGACTGGCTGGCGTAGCCGACCGTCCAGGCGCCGTCAGGCGAGGACCATCGGCACGAGGCAGCCGACCGCATGGGCGCTGTCAGGCGATCATCGCCGCGACGACGGTCGGCAGGCAGAACAGGGCAAGAGCGATACCCACCGTGGGCCGTGCGACGGCGTCCTGCCGGAAGTTCCCGGACGTCAACAAAGGGAAGACGGGAATGTCCACTCGCGTCGGACGCAGGCCGAAAGCCAGCGCGATACCCACGATCACCCCCGCCAGACCCCAGAAGAACCCGATCGACTGATGGTCGTCCGGACCCGTGTACGCATGTGCCCACATCCCCATGAGAGTCGCCACGACGCAGCCGGCTGCGAAGGCTGTCACCCAGATGATCAGCACTCGGCGCCGACGACTCGTCATCTCCGTCTCCCCGGTGCCGTCATGCGCCCGGCCCTCCGGGCCCGCTGACGATGCTGCCGGCGGTCTCGCCGCCGTCCATGACGATGGTCGAGCCGGTGAAGTAGGCGGCCTCGTCGGAGGCGAGGTAGGCGAAGAGGCCGGCAAGCTCCTCCGGCGTCGCGTGGCGTCCCATGGGGATGCGCGCGTTGACCTGGTCGAGCATCTCCTGCGTGTACTCGGCCTCCTGCATGGGCGTGAGCACGTAGCCGGGGCAGACGGCGTTGACGCGGACCTTCGGCGCCCACTCGAGGGCGAGCGACTTGGTCAGGGCGACGAGCCCCGCCTTGGTGGCGTTGTAGTCGGCGTAGTAGCGGTAGCCGACGAGGGCGTTGGTCGAGGCGGTGAAGAGGATCGTGCCGCCGCGGCCGGGCAGCATGCGCCGGGCCGCGGCCTGCGCGCACCAGAAGGCGCCGTCGAGGTTGGTGGCGAGGACCTCGCGCCAGTGCTCCTCGGTGATCTCGAGCGCCGGGCTGCGGTAGCTCGTGCCGGCGTTGGCGATGAGCACGTCGAGGTCGCCGATCTCTTCGAACGCGGCCGCGACCTGGGCGCGGTCGCCCACGTCGCACTGGATCACGCCCTCGCCGGGCCGGCGGGCGAGGATGACCACATCGCAACGCTCGTCGCGCAGGCGCTCGACGGTCGCGGCGCCGATGCCGCTCGTGCCCCCGGTGACCACGATGCGCTTGCCGGCCAGTCCCTTCATCCCGTCGCCTCCTGCCCGTCTCCGCTCCTCCGGGCGCGATAGTATCCCATCGTGCCCGAGCATCCCGTCATCGGCGTCGTCTCCGACACGCACGGCTACTACGACCCGGCGCTCGACAAGCTGCTCGCCGGGGTCGTGCACGTCGTGCACGCCGGCGACGTCGGCACCCTCGACATCCTCGAGCGGCTTGCTGCCCTCGCTCCGCTCACCGCGGTCGCCGGCAACGTCGACCTGCCGAGCTTCGGCGACTCGCTTCCCTGGGAGACCGAGGTCGAGGTCTCCGGCCTGCGCCTCATCGTCTGCCACATCGGCCACAGCCTGATGGAGCGTCACGACCCGGTCGCCGAGGGCTACGACATCGTGATCAGCGGCCACAGCCACAAGGCGGCGATCGAGTGGCGCGACGGGGTGCTATTTCTGAATCCGGGCTCGGCGGGGAGGGCGCGCTTCGGCAAGGGACGGTCGCTGGCGCTGGTCGAGGTCAGGGACGGGCGGCCGGAGCCGCGGATCGTGACGCTGCCCTGACGGGCGGCGTCAGCGCGAGAGCTTGACGACCTCGTAGGCGGCGAGCGCGCGGGAGCGGGCCTCGCCGTGGTCGACGATGGGCGCCGGGTAGGTCTCGCCGAGCCGCACCCCGGCCGCGGCGAGCACGTCGGCCGGCGCCTCCCACGGCTCGTGGACCCACTCCGCCGGCAGTCCGGCCAGCTCGGGGATCCAGCGGCGTACGAACGCTCCGTCC
>DATHSP010000113.1:0-9243 GCA_035464075.1 Thermoleophilia bacterium
GCGGCGGGGCATCGCTGACCGTTCGCCGGGCGGGGGCGCGCTCGCGAGCGCGCCCCCGCCCGGCGAACGGTCAGCGATGCCCCGCCGCGAGCACGTCCGGGAGGCCGCCCGAAGCGCTGTGATTCAGACGTACGCGTAGGCTCGGATGGGCGAGCCATCGCCGCCCTCGATGCGCAGCGGCACGAAGGCGCAGCGGTACGGGCCCGCGCCCTCGAGGCGCTCGAGATGCGTCAGGTTCTCGACGATCAACACGTCCGCACCGAGCAGCGCCGCGTGGGCGTGCTCGGTGCCGCCCGCCGTCGCGTCGAGGCTGAAGGCGTCGGTGCCGACGAGGCCGACGCCGGCATCCGCGAGCCGCTGGGCGGCGTCCACGGACAGGTAGGGATGGTGCTCGGCGTCGGGCCGGCCCCAGTAGCGGTCCCAGCCGGTGTGCAGCAGGACCGCCGCGCCGGCGCGCCCCGACTGCGGCAGCCGCGAGTCGAGCGCTGCCCACGAGATGACTTCACCGGCGACCGAGTCGAGGTGGACGACCCAGGCGTCGGGCACGAAGCGCTCGAGCGGGTACTCGTCGATCGTGCGGCCGCCGGGAACGTAGTGGCAGGCGGCGTCGATGTGGGTGCCGCTGTGGGTGCCGAGGGCGAGGCGCAGCACGTGCCAGGGCCGGTCGAGCTCGACCCTCCGCACCTCGGTCGGGGCGTCGCCGGGGTACGCCGGCATCCCCTCGCTGATGGTGTGGCTGAGGTCGACCAGCACGTCACCCTCCGCCTCAGAGGAAGAAGACGAGGGTGACGATCGCGAACACCGGCAGCAGCACCGCCGCCGAGTAGCCCATGTAGCCGAAGAAGCTCGGCATGCGCACGTCGGTGTGCTCGGCGATCGACTTGACCATGAAGTTGGGCGCGTTGCCGATGTACGAGTTCGCGCCCATGAACACGGCGCCGCAGGAGATCGCGGCGAGGAAGGCGGCGGGTGCCGCGGCCGCGCCGCCCGTCACCGTGGTACTCATCAGACCCGCGAGCCCGTCGACGCCGAGCGTCCCCTGGGCCAGGGCCGTGAACGTGAGGTAGGTCGGCGCGTTGTCGAGGAACGACGAGAGCACGCCGGTCAGCCAGAAGTACTGCCAGGGCTGGGTCAGCCCGAGTTCTGCGCCGCGCGCCTCGAGGATCGCGAGCGCCGGGATCATCGTCGTGAAGATGCCGGCGAAGATCACCGCGACCTCGACGATCGGCGCCCAGGTGAACTGGTTCCAGCGCCGCGGCGCGCGCGCGCCGACCCTCAGCGACAGCACCGCCATGGCGACCATGATGAGCTCGCGCAGGAAGGGGAAGTGGATCGCGCTGCCGATCTCATGCAACGGCTCCGAGAGCAGCACCGCGCCTATCACCCCGGCAAGGAAGACGACGTTGATCTTGCCGGCCATGCCGAGGGGCACGTAGTCCTCGATGTCCTCCTCCCGGGAGACGGGCGTCTCCCGGGCGTAGAAACGCCGGTCGATGAAGTAGTAGATCGCCAGCGTCAGGCCGACGGCCAGCGCCCACTGCGGAAGCAGACGCAGCGTCCAGAAGAAGTCGACGCCGCCGAGGAAGCCGAGGAAGAGGGGCGGGTCGCCGAGCGGCGTGAGCAAGCCGCCAAGGTTGGCCACGACCATGATCGTGAAGATGACGGTGTGGCGCACGTAGCGCCGTTCCGAGTTGGCACGCAGGATGGGCCTGATCAGCAGGCAGGCCGCCCCCGTGGTGCCGATGAAGTTGGCGAGCAGGGCGCCCACGGCGAGGAAGGCGACGTTGGTGCGCGGCGTCGCCAGCAGGTTGCCCGTCAGGTACATCCCCCCCGAGATCGTGAACAGGCTGCCGAGCAGGACGACGAAGGCGACATACTCCTCGGCCGTCTCGAGCAGCGCGTGGTGCCCGGTCCCGCGCCTCACGACCTCGAGAAGCACGAGGACCGGCAGTGACCAGCCGATGGCCACGAGCGCCTTGTTGCGGTCGCGGTGGAACCAGCGCGGGACTGTCAGTGGGAGCACCGCCAGCGAGAGGACCATGCCGGCGAAGGGCACCACCCAGAGGAGCGAGAGGCCTGCGCCGAGCTCGGTCACGGGCGCACCCCGGCCCCGGTGCTGACGGCGCGGGTCATCGCGGGCGCTCTCCCCGGGTCTGGCGCGGGCGACCGGCCCGCGGGCGGCGCCGCGACCAGGTGCGCGGCGGCGTCAATTCTACGTAATCCGCCGTGCGCTCGCTCGACTCAGGCCGGGGAGGGCAGCCAGACCGTGAACAGAGCCCCGCCTTCAGGCGCGGTCCCCGCCTCGATCATGCCACCGTGAGCCTCGACGAGACCCTTGACGATGGCGAGGCCGAGACCGACCCCGGCCGTGCTCCGCGCGTCGGACGAGCGGTAGAACCGGTCGAAGACGAACGGCAGGTCGGCGGCGGCGATGCCGGGCCCGCTGTCGGCGACCGCGACCCGTGCCCAGCCGCCGGGCGGGCCGGCGGGCGGCGGCGCGCCGGCCACCCGGCCGGGCGGCGCGGCACCACCCGCGACCGTCACCACCACCCGGCCCGCGGCCGGGGTGAACTTGCGCGCGTTCTCGAGGAGGTTGCCGAGCACCTGCAGCAGGCGGTCGCGGTCGCCGCGCACGGGCACCGGCGCGACGGCACACTCGAGCGCGACGCCGGCGCGCGCGTAGGCCGGCTCGGCGCGCGTCAAGGCGTCGCCCACCACGTCGGCGAGATCCAGCGACTCGAGGTCGAGCTCGAAATCCTCGGCCTCCATCTCGTTGAGGCTTCGCAGGTCGCCGAGCAGGCGGCCCAGGCGCTCGACCTCCTCGCCGATGACACGCAGATTCTCGGGCGTGGCCGGCAGGACACCGTCCTCGAGCGCCTCGACGCGCGCCTGGATCGTCGCCAGCGGGGTGCGCAACTCGTGGGCGAGGTCCGCGGTCATGTCGCGCCGCCACTGCTCGTCGCGCGCGAGGGCGTCGGCCATCTGGTTGAAGGCCGCCGCCAATGCGCCCACCTCGTCGTCAGAGCGCGGCGCCACGCGGACCTCGAGATTGCCGCCGGCGACCTCTTCGGCGGCGTCCGTCAACTCCTCGAGCGGCCCCGTGATGCGCCGCGTTACCACCACGCTGACGAGCAGGGCGAGGGCGGCGGCGACCAGGGCTGCGAGCATGAGATTGCGGTTGAGGGCGCTGCGGAAGGACTCGTCGACCGCGATCTCCGCCGCCGGCGTCGCGTAGACGTCGGCCCGGCCGGCCGTCTCGCCGTCGACCTCGATCGGGTACGAGGTCACCTCCACACCGCCCTCGCTGCGGGTCGAGGAGCGCTCCGCGTCGCCCATCCCTCCCTGGCCCATCATCCCGTGGCCCATCCCGGCGGCGCGCCGGCCCTCGACGGTGAAGAGGAGCACCCCCTCGGTGTCGTAGACGGCGACGTCGACGTTGTTGAAGGCGGCGATCTGCCCGACGGCATAGATCGCCTGCGCGTCCCAGCCGCCGGCGCGGTAGGTCTCGGCCAGGGTCTGCACCACGGCCAGCTGCCGCTGTTCGCGGACCTCGTCGACGTAGCGCTCGAAGCGGCGCTCTCCGGTGTAGTTGACGATGAGGGCGACGACCACGACGGCGAGCGCGGCGACGCCGGCGTGGGTCAGCGCCAGCTTGAGACGCAGGCCGCGCCTCATCGCCGGTCCTCCGCGAGGCCGCGGCCGGGCGCGTCTCACGGCGCACCCCCGGCGAGACGGCCGCGCGCCGGCTTCATCGCGAGTCCTCGGCGAGCCGGTACCCGCGGCCGTACACGGTCTCGACCAACCACGGGTCGCGGGCGTCGTCGCCCAGCTTGTGACGCAGGTTCTTGACGTGGGCGTCTATGGTGCGCTCGTACCCCTCGAACTCGTACCCCTGCACCTTCTCGATGAGCTCGAACCTGCTGTACACGCGCCCGGGAAATCGGGCCAGCGTCTGCAGCAGCCGGAACTCGGACTCGGTGAGCTCGACGGGGCTGTCGTCGACGGTCACGCGGCGCCGGGCGCTGTCGATCACGAGCCGCCCGCCGACGCGCTCGAGCACGTCGGCCTGCGGCGCCGCCTCGGCGTGGGCGCGGCGCAGCAGGGCGCGCACGCGAGCCGTCAGCTCGCGCGGGCTGAACGGTTTGGTGAGATAGTCGTCGGCGCCCACCTCGAGCCCGCGCAGCAGATCCTGCTCGCTGTCGCGCGCGGTGAGCATGATGATGGGCACGTCGGACCCCTCGCGGAGCCGCCGGCAGACCTCCTCGCCGGAGATGCCGGGGAGCCCGAGGTCGAGCACGACGAGGTCTGGTGGGCGGCGGGCGGCGTCCTCGAGGGCGTCCTCGCCCGTCGCCCGCCACACGACCTGGTGGCCATCACGCTCGAGGTAATGTTGTACGACCTCGGCGATCCGCACCTCGTCCTCGACGACCAGGATCCTGCGCACCGTACCCACGCGCTCATCTTAGCCTGAGGACGGCCGGCGGCAATCTGATACCATCCTCCAAGCCCGAAGGAGGTCAAGCTGCCCAACCTGAAGGTCTACGGGTTCAGCCTCGCCGTGGCCGCCTTCGTCGCGGTCGTCGCGCTCTTCACCCTCCAATCCCCAGAGACGCCGCCGCTCGTGCGTGAGTCCGTCGCCTTCGACGGCGCCCGCGCGATGGACGACGTGCGCACGATCGCCACCGAGTTCCCGCGCCGCGTCGCCGGCTCCGAGCAGGACGGGCGCCTGACCCTGTGGCTCGTCGCGCAGCTCGAGCAGATCGGTCTCGAGGCGAGCATCGAGAGCTTCCCGGCCCAGCGCGGCGGGCGCGCCGTCGGTCTGCAGAACGTGTACGCCTTCGACGAGGGGACGGCGCGCGGCACCATCGCCCTCGTCGCCAACCGCGACATCGTGCGCTCGGCCACGCAGGGCGCCAACGACAACGCCACCGGCGTCGCCGCGGTGCTCGAGCTGGCGCGCGTCTTCGCCCTCACCTCGCACCGGTACAGGCTCCTCTTCCTCTGGACGGACGGCGACGCCGAGGGAGGGCTCGGCGCCGCCGACTTCGTCGCCCGGCACGAGGTCGACGACCTCGTCGCCGTCGTCGGCGTGCGCGCCGTCGCACCGAACGGCGCCACCGCCCTGCGGGTCGAAGGCTGGAGCGACAGCCCGCGCCTGGCGCCTCCCTGGCTGTGGCTTCTGACCGCGCCGGCGGCACGGACGACGGGCGCCCCCCTGGCGGAGCTGCCGGGCCCGTTCTCCCAGCTCCTCCGCCTGGCGGCGCCGCTCGGCGGAGGCCTGCAGGCGCCGTTCGTCGCCGCCGGCGTGCCCGCGGTCTCGCTGACCGCCGTCGCCCCCGAGGTGCCTCCCCCCGCGGACACGCTCGAGACGGTCTCGGGACAGACCCTGGCCAGAGTCGGCGGGTCGGTGCAGGCCATGGTCATGACCATCGACGGCGCCAAGCTGCCTCCCGACCGGAGCGGCGGGACCATCTTCCTCACCCGGCAGCGCACGCTCCCCGGCCGTTCTCTCGCCCTGCTGCTCGTCGCCCTCTTCGTGCCCTTGCTGACGGTCACGCTCGACCTCTACGCCCAGTGCCGGCGGGCGCGGCTCACGCCGCGGCCCGCGTGGGTCCGCGCCGCCTTGGCCGCCGTGCCCTGGCTGGTCGCGGTCGCACTGGCCTATCTCGCGAACGTGGTCGGCGTGCTGCCCGAAGGTCCGGGTGGCGTGCTCGTGCCTCGCGCCGAGGTCGTCGCCGAGCCGCGGTACCTGCGGATCGCCTTGCTCGCCGCCGTGTTCGCCCTGGTCACGGTCTACGTCGCCGGGGTCGAGCGCCGCGTGGGCCGGCGCCTCCCGGCCGACAGTCGCAGCCTCACCCTCGTCGCGCACGTGAGCCTCCTGCTGATCGCCGCGGGTATCGCGCTGCTGAACGTGTACTCCCTGCTGCTCGTGCTGCCGGCCGCACTCCTCTGGCCGCTCGCCCGCCCCGGCGGCTGGACACGGTCGGTGCTGCCCGTCCTCCTGGGGCTCTCGTTCCTCGTCGTCGCCGCGGTCCACTGTGCCGTGCACTCGGGACTGGAGGTGAACGCCTGGTGGTACCTCTTCGTGCAGTTCGAGACGCGCGCCATGCCCGTGCCGGCGGCGCTGCTCGGCGTGCTCTTCCTGTCGACGACCGTCTTCTACGCACGCGCGATGCACGCCGCGTCGCGGCGGCCGGCATCGCCGGCGGCCGCCGGCGGTGTCGAGGTCGACGATCTCGCGGCGCCGGCCCCGGAGCCCCGTGCGCCGGACGCCGGAGAGGCCGCTGCGGTGCCCGCCGAGGGATCTGGCGAGCCGCCGCGGAGCCCGGACAGGGCGGAGGTGGGCGGCAGCGTCGACATGGTCCGCGTGACGGTCCAGGGAACGGCGGTGCCCCGGCGCGGCGACGAGCCGCGCCAAGGGGGGGCATGAGCCGCGGGGAGATCTGAACACAGGGGAGACGCGACGGAGCCGGGGAGGCGTCAGGAGTCGTCCGGGGAGAGGCCTTCGTCGACCTGGGCCGAGGCCTCGCTGTCGAGCTGGATCGTACCGTCCGGCACCGGCTTCTCGCCGCTGTCCCTGGAGAGCAGCGCCGCCTCTCCGCTCATCATGGCGTCGAACGCCTTCGCCTTGAGCCGGGCGCGGGTCTCCTCGATGCGACGGCGCATCTCCGCCTGGTCGATCGGGTGACCCTCGACCGGCTCATCCGCGACCGGCGGCTCTTCGGTGACTGGCGGCGCTTCGGCGACCGGCGCTTCGGCGACGGGAGCCTCGGCGGCCGGCGCTTCGGCGGCCGGCTGCTGGACGAAGGGCTCTTCGACGGCCGGCTCCTCGGCGAGGGGCTCTTCCACGCCCGGCTCCTCGGCGAGGGGCTCTTCCACGGCCGGCTCTTCGACGGCCGGCTCTTCCGCGACGGGTTCCTCGAAGACGGGCTCTTCCGCGACCGCCGGCACCTGGGCGATGTCGGCGACGAGCCCCGAGGTGTCTGGCCCCCAGGCGGACGTGGACGGCTCGGGCGCCGGCTCCTCGTACGCCTCCCAGGCGGACGCGGGCTCCTCGACGAGCGGGGCCGCTTCCTCCGTCGCCGGCTCTTCAGGTGCCTCGTAGCTCGGCGGTGCCACGTAAGCCTCGGCGGGCGTCGTCCCCGCGAACGGCGAGGGCGCCAGCGGGGGCGGGACGGCGGCTTCGCTCACCGGCGTCTCGGCGGCGCGTGGCTCCTCCCACGGCGTGGGCTCCTCCGCGACCGGCGTCGCCGCCTCGGGAGCCCGGGGCTCCTCCCACGACGCGGCCTCAGGGCCGACCTGCTCCTCGACGACAGGCTCGGCAGCGACCTGTTCCTCTGCGACCGGCGCTTCCGCTGTCGGCACGATCTCCTGGGTGACCTCGCTCTCGACCGCGGGCTCCGCGACCGGCGCGAACGGCTCGGCGATCTCACTCTCCACCGCGGCCCGCGTCGCCTCGATGCGCGGCTTCAGGTCCTCGACTTCCGCCGCGGCCGGCTCGACGGCCTCCTCGGCCGTGGGCTCAGCGTACGGCGGCGGCTCGACGGCCTCCTCCGCGGCGGGCTCGGCGTATAGCGGCGTCTCGACGGCCGCGGCCACGCCCGCGTTCCACGCCGACTCCTCGGGCTCACTCACGACGGTCTCCTGCTCCTCCGGCCACACGCCGACCCCGTCGTCGACCACGGGCGCCTCGACGTAGGTGCTGGAGGCGACAGGCGACGGCTCCGCGCCGGCGTGGGCCTCGGCGACCGGCTCCGCGACGGCGGGCTCCTCGACGGCGGGCTCCTCGCCGGAGGGTTCCGGCTCAGGACGGAACCAAGGGGAAGGCTCGGCGCCTGACTCAGTGACGAGCTCCGGGCCCGGCTCGACGGCCTCGGGCTCGGCGGTCGCCACCGGCGCGGCGGCGTGCGTGGGCTCCTCCAGCAGGGTCTGAGGCTCGGGAGGCGGCGGCAACAGACGGCCCGAGACGCCCGCGAGCAACTGCTCGCGCATCTCCCGCCCCGACTTGGGCGTCACCAGCGCGGCCACCGTCGCCCCAGCGGCGAGACCGAGCAGGAACTTGATCAGCCGTTTCATCGTGGCCTCCTTGGCCGCTAAGGGCGTGAGCCGGCGCGCGGGCGCGCACGCCCGGCGGAGTGTTCTTCGGTAGAACCGACCGCCGACTTTACCCGTCTACAGTCCTGTATACGGTGAGAGCTTAGGCTCTCCTGCGCTCCAGCGCTACGCCAGCCGTTGCACGGTGACCGACTCATCCGCGTGCACGGTGAGCAGCACCGTCCAGCTCTGCCCGAAGTGCTGGGCGACGCGGGCGGCGGCCTCGCGCAGGGCGGCGGAGGCCTCGCCGGCGAGGAACGCGGCGAGCGGCAGCATCGGGCGGTCTTCGATCTGCACACGCACGCCGTCGGCGGCCTGCTTGAGCAGGATGGGGTCGGGCGTCAGCCCGCGCAGGCTGGCCCCGTGCCCGGGCGAGAGCTCGATCCGGACCACGCCGCCGTGAGACCGCGACTCGGCCTCGAAGCGCTCCTTGAGCGTGCGGGCCCAGTACCAGGCGATCACGAGTCCGACGAGCGCCGCGCCCAGAAAGGCGAGGATCGCGAGGTTGGTCGTCGTCATGTCTCCCTCTCTTCGTGCCGTGCGTTCCCGGACGTGCGGCGGCGCTGGGTCTCGGCAGCCATGTCGAGCTCGGTGCCGGCCTTCGGTGTGTAGTATCGGCGGCCGGCCAGCTTCTCTGGAAGGTACTGCTGCTCGACCCACCCCCCGTACGCGTGGGGGTAGCGGTAACCCGCGCCGTGACCGAGGTCTTTCGCCCCCCGATACGACGCGTCGCGCAGGTGTGGTGGCGGTGGCTCGTTGCCCTCGCGGCGCACGTCGGCGAGGGCGGCGTCGATCGCCTCGTAGGAGGCGTTGCTCTTGGGCGCGAGCGACAGGTAGACGACGGCTTGGGCGAGGTTGATGCGACACTCGGGCAGACCCACGAACTCGACGGCGCGCGACGCCGCAACCGCGACCAGCAGCGCGGTCGGGTCGGCGTTGCCGACGTCCTCGCTGGCGAAGACGATCATGCGCCGGGCGATGAACTTCGGGTCCTCGCCGCCAGCGAGCATCGAGGCCATGTAGTAGAGCGCCGCGTCGGGGTCGCTACCGCGCATCGATTTGATGAAGGCCGAGATGGTGTCGTAGTGGGCGTCGTCGCGGTCGTAGGTCACGGGTGTCTTCTGCGAGGCGTCGCGCAGATCGTCGACG
>DATHSP010000114.1:0-2722 GCA_035464075.1 Thermoleophilia bacterium
CAAGGCGTTCGCCGGCGCCGACACCCTGGCGACGAGCTACGCGCTCGCGCAGGCGGTGAAGAAGGCCGGCGCCTTCGACCTCGTGCTCTGCGGCCGGCAGGCGATCGACGGCGACACGGCCCAAGTCGGGCCGCAGACCGCCGAGAAGCTCGGCGTGCCGCAGATCACCTGCGTGAGCCGTATCGACGAGGTCGTCGCCGGCGACGGTGCCGTGTCGGCCGCGGCCGGCGGCGGCAGGGCGGCCGCGGGCGACGACGTCGCCTCGCGCGGCCGCGTCGTCGCCACGCGCTCGGTCGAAGGCGGCTTCGAGACCCTCGAGAGCACGTTGCCCGCACTCCTGACCATCACGTCCGAGGCGAACGAGCCGCGCCCGCCGAGCGTCAAGCTCGCGATGGTCTACAAGGACGTGGCCGCGGAGGCCATGCCCGAGTACGACGACACGTACCTCGACCCGGAGGCCGGCGAGGCCCAGGTCTGCATGCTCGACCGCGGCGGCCGGCCTGTTTGCCGCGCCAAGGTCGTCCAGTGGGACCACGCCGCCATCGACGCCGAGCGCGAGCTTGTCGGGCTGCGCGGCTCGCCCACGCGCGTGAAGGAGATCGAGAGCGTGGTCCTCGCGCAGAGCGAGGCGCGCATGGTCGAGGCCACCGAGGACGGCATCGCCGGGCTCGTGCACGAGCTGATCGAGGAGCACATCCTTGGCTGACGGGCCGGGGCAGACGACGCCGGCCGCGGACGCGACGACGGCAGTCGGCCCGGCGCCGGGCGCCGGCCATGTCGGCCACGGCCCGGGCGGCGGCGACGTCTGGGTCTTCGTCGAGCAGCGCGACGGCGTCGCGGCCGAGGTCAGCCTCGAGCTGCTCGGCCGCGCCCGCGAGCTCGCCGACCGGCTCGGCGCTAAGGTCGGCGCCGTGGTGGCCGGGGCGGGCGCGCCCGTCAGGTCGCTCGCGCCCGCCCTCGTCGCCCGCGGCGCCGACACCGTCTACCTCGCCGACCACGAGGACCTCGCCCAGTACCTGGCGCTGCCGTACACGCGCCTCGTCGCCGGCCTCGTGCGACGACATCGGCCGCAGATCGTCCTCTACGGCGCCACGACGACCGGCCGCGACCTCGGCCCCCGCGTCGCCAGCACCCTGCGCACCGGCCTCACCGCCGACTGCACCGACCTGCGCATCGGCGACCTCGAGCTGAAGGGCGTCGTCACCGAGGACCTGCTCTACCAGATCCGTCCCGCCTTCGGCGGCAACATCCTCGCCACCATCGTGAGCCCCGAGCACGTGCCGCAGATGGCGACCGTGCGCGAGGGCGTCATGGTCATGCCGGAGGCGAACGAGTCGCGGACGGGCGAGATCGTCGAGGTCGCCGTCGCGCGCGGTGATGGAGCGGCGACGGAGGGTGCGACGGCGCCCGTCGGCGGTGCGGCGGCGGCGCCCGGCGCCTCCGCCTCAGCCCACTCCTCAGCCGCGGCCGACGGCCCCATCCTTCTGGACGACGCCGACTTCGCCGTGCGCATCGTGCGCCGGGCGCAGGAGGAGAAGACGGTCGACCTCAAGGGCGCGCGCATCGTCGTCTCCGGCGGCGTCGGGGTCGGCTCGCGCGAGGGCTTCGCTCTCGTCGAGGAGCTCGCCCGCACGCTCGGCGGCGTCGTGGGCGCCTCGCGCGCCGCCGTCGACGCCGGCTGGATCGACCACGACCACCAGGTCGGCCAGACCGGCGTCACCGTCCGCCCCAAGCTCTACATCGCCTGCGGCATCTCGGGCTCGGTGCAGCACCGCGCCGGCATGGACCAGTCGGCGCGCATCCTCGCCATCAACTCGGACCCCGGCGCGCCCATCTTCTCGGTCGCCCACTACGGCATCGTCGGCGACCTCCACAAGGTCATCCCCCTGCTGATCCGCGCCTACAGGAAGAAGGGGACGGGGTGAGCAACTTCTTCACCGACAACGCCGACCTCGGCGCCACGCTGCGCCGCCTTGATCTCGCGCGCATCGTCGCGCTGCGCGAGGACGAGTACGCGCAGGCACGCGACTTCGCCTACGCCCCGCGCGACTTCGAGGACGCCCTCGACTCGTACGAGCGCGCCCTCGAGATCGCCGGCGACATCGCCGGCGAGTTCGTCGCCCCGCGGGCCGAGGCCGTCGACCGCGAGGGCTCGGCCCTCGTCGGCGGCGAGGTCTGCTACGCCGGCGGCATCAGCGAGTCGCTCGAGCGCCTCCGGCAGGCCGACCTCATGGGCATCACCCTGCCGCGGCGCTACGGCGGCCTCAACTTCCCCGTCGCCGTGTCGGTGATGATCGTCGAGATGATCTCGCGCGCCGACCCCGCGCTGATGAACATCTTCGGCCTCCAGGACATCTCGGAGACGGTCAACAAGTTCGCCTCGGAGGAGCTCAAAGAGGCCTACCTGCCGCGCTTCGCCAGCGGCGAGGTGACGGGCTCCATGGCCCTCACCGAGCCCGAGGCCGGCAGCGACCTGCAGAACGTGCAGCTCAAGGCCACCCTCGGTGAGGACGGCGTCTGGCGCCTCAACGGCGTGAAGCGCTTCATCACCAACGGCTGCGGCCAGGTCTCGCTGGTGCTCGCGCGCAGCGAGGAGGGCACGACCGACGGCCGCGGCCTCTCGATGTTCCTCTACGAGCGCGACGAGCACATGCGCATCCGCCGTCTCGAGGACAAGCTCGGCATCCACGGCTCGCCCACCTGCGAGCTGCAGTTCGACGAG
>DATHSP010000115.1:0-1830 GCA_035464075.1 Thermoleophilia bacterium
CGGGCGGACTCACCGGCTACGCGATCCGCCGCCTCTCGAACCCGCCTACGCCGGCGGCCTCGGGGCAGGACGACGCCGTCGTGGTCGACCTCGGTGGCTTCCCCGATGCTAACCAGACGTTCGACTTCCAGCGGACGATCACGATCAGGACGCCGGCCACGGTCCCTGACGCCGGCGTCACCCCGGTGACGGTCGCCGCCACGCTCGCGCCCGATCCGGCGACCGGCGACCAGCCGCTCCGCCAGGTGAGGATCGGCGCCATCGGCCAGACGGGCGGCGCCGCGACCGTGACGCTGGCCGCAGGGCAGCAGCGTCAGGTCAACGTCACCGTGCGCACGAGGAAGCAGTTCGTTTCCGACCAGACCATGTATCCGCGTGTCGTTCTGACGCTCTCCTACACCGGCGGCCCGACCGGCTACTACGTCTACGAGATCCCGATGGCCTACACGAACGTCGGGCTGTGAGGCAGCGCCGTGGTCGGCGCCGTCACGATGAGCGATGCGTGATGAGGACCGGGAGCCGGTCGTGAGCGGGTCCACGTTGCGCCGGACCCTGCGCGTTGCGGTGGCTGCCGCCACCCTGGCGGCCGCTCTCGTCCTCACGAGCACGGCGCTCGCCGACTTGACCTCGCTGGAGCGTCTGGCCGAGCTCTTCGAGGGACAGCCGATCATCGTCAACAGCAAGGCGGGCGAGTACATCGTGCGCGGGACGAACCTCGTGCCCGGACAGAGGGTGCGCGGCGAGGTGCGCATCAAGAACAAGGGCAAGGGCGTCGGGGTGCTCTATGTGCGTCCCCGCCGTCCACTCGACACCCCGGGGCCCTGGGGAGGCGAACTCTCTCAGAAGCTCGTGTTGACGATACGGCGCATCGACCGCAACGGCGGCCTGCACACCGTCTGGAAGGGCCACCTCGCGGCGATGGGCAAGGTGCGTCTCGCCGTGCTCAAGCCGGGTGCCGTGCGACGCTATCGGTTCGTGGTCCGTTTCCAGATGCGGCCACCGGCGCGCGGGTACGCCGTCGCCAACCACTACCAGCTCAGCCGCTTCAAGACCGCGTTCGCCTGGCAGCTCGTGCCGATCGAGTAGACGTCGCGGGCGCGCGGCTCCCGGCGCAGCAGAGGCCACGGGCGCGCCGCCCAACGGCAGGCCTCGCTCAGCGCTTCTCCCACTTCTGCAGGTAGGCGACCTCGCTCAGCGTCTTGCCGGCGTCGATCTCGCCGCGCAGCCGGTTCTCCTTCTCGAGCACGTCCATCGCCCGGTTGGCGAGCTCGACGGCCTGCGCCTTGGGGAGGACCATGACGCCGTCGTCGTCGCCGACGATCCAGTCGCCGGGGGCGACATGCACGCCGGCGATGGTGACCGGCACCTGCGTCTCGCCGAAACCCTTGGGTTCGCCGGCGTTGGCGCAGACGTGGCTCGAGAAGGCGGGGAAGCCGAGGCGGGCGATCTCGGGGGTGTCGCGGATCGCGCCGAAGACGACGAGTCCGGCGAGCCCCTTGACCATCGCGCTGTGCGTGGCGAGCTCACCCCAGATCGCCGGCGGCACGCCGCCGGCGTCGATGACGAGCACGTCGCCCTCACCGCAGAGGTCGATCGCTTCGACGGGCTTGGCCCAGTCGCCGGGGTAGGTGCGGACGGTGACCGCCGGGCCGCACATGTGGGCGCCCGGCAGCAGAGGCTTGATGCCCGGTACGGAGGGGGTCCTGTGCCAGGCGTCGGAGACGTTGGCCGTCGACACGCGCTCGAGGGCCTCGCGGACGGTCTCCGCGCCGGCGCGCCGGTAGTGGCTCGTCTCGATGACCGCGCCCTCGTCGACGGCGCGGCGGATCT
>DATHSP010000116.1:0-7626 GCA_035464075.1 Thermoleophilia bacterium
CCGGCCTCGCGGGCCTCGCCGGGCCCGTCGGCGCCGCCCTCGCCCTCGCGCCCGGGCAGGCGGCGACGCCGCAGTGGGCCGAGGCCGTGTGCGGCGCGCCGGCGGCGCGCATCGTCGCGCGGGCGCGCGAGTGGGCGCGCCGCCGGCCCGTCGCTCTGATCCCCGGTCTCTCGATCCAGCGCACGATCGGCGGGGAAGAGGCGGTGCGCCTCGCCATCGCCTTGCAGGTCGCGACCGGCAACCTCGGCCGGCTCGGCGGCTCGTCGGGGTCGCAGACCTGGAACGGGCTGCCCGAGCCCCGGCTGAGGGGCATCGAGGCCGGGCGGCACCCGGCCGGATCCACGATCGACGTCAACGACTGGGCCGACGCCGTGCTGCGCGGGCGCGCCGGCGGGTACCCGGTCGACATCCGCGCGGCCTACAACGTCGGCGGCAACTACGTGGCCCAGGGCGCGGACGTCGCCAAGAGCATCCGCGCCATGAACGAGCTTGAGTTCTCCGTCTGTCACGAGCTCTTCATGACGGCAACGGGCAAGTACTGCGACGTCGTCCTCCCGGTCACGCACTGGCTCGAGCGACAGGACGTCGTCTTCACCACCGCGAACTACCTGCTCTTCTCGCACAAGGTCGCCGGGGCGCCGGGGAAGGCGCGCGACGACTACGAGGTCTTCGCCGACCTCGCCGGGCGGATGGGGTGCGGCGATGCGTTCACCGACGGGAGGGACGCGGACGCGTGGCTGCGCACGATGATCGCTGCGTCCGAGGTCCCCGATGCGGACGAGTTCAGGCGCACGGGGGTCTACACGGCGCCCGATCAGGAGCGCGTCGGGCTGGCGCGGTTCGCCGCGGACCCGGAGCGGCACCCGCTGGCCACGCTGTCGGGCAAGGTCGAACTGGCCGGCCGGGCCTGCCTCGCGGCCGGCCTCTCCGAGGTGGCCGAGGCGCGTGTACGGCGGCCGGCGGGCACGCCGCCGGCTGCGTCGCCGCGGGCCGAGGCGGAGGCGGCCGAGGCGAAGTCGGCTGAGGCGCAGCCGGGAGAGGCGTCGGCTTCCCCGCCGGCGGCTCTGGGCGGCCCGTATCCGCTGCGGCTCGTCACGCCGAAGTCGCGATTCCGCGTCCATTCGCAGCTCGCAGACCTTCCGTGGTTCCGCGCGCGCGACGATCGCAGCCTCTGGCTGAACCCGCGTGACGCCGATGCGCGCGGGATCGCCGACGGCTCGGCGGTGCTGGTGCGCAGCGCCCGCGGACGGGTGCGCTGCGCCTGCCGGGTCACGGAGGACGTCATGCCCGGCGTGGTGTCGCTCTGCGAGGGCATCGAGCCGGAGTTCGACGTTGAGGGCTGCGACGTGGCCGGTGCGGCGAACGTGCTCACCGCCGACGAGCCGACGCTGCCGAGTCGAGGGGCGACGATGCACTCGACGCTGGTCGAGGTCGAGGCGGCGCCCGGCGTCAGTCGATCCAGGGAACGTGCCTGAAAGCGCGCACGGCGAGGCCGAGCACCTTCGCGTACTGCTCGTGCGTGAGGAACGGCGGCGTGGCGAGATGGGCGACGCGCTGGTGGGCGACGGTCTGTGTCTCGGTGAAGCGCAGGAGGCCTGCCCGGCCGTGGCGCCGCCCGAGCCCGGAGGTCTTGAAGCCGCCCATGGGACTCGCCGACGCCCACGCTGCGGTGTACGCGTCGTTGATGTTGACGGCCCCGATGTGCAGGCGCTCGGCGATCGCGCGCCCCGTGCGGCCGTCGCGGGTCCAGACGCTCGAGCTCAGCCCGTATGGGGAGTCGTTGGCGCGCGCGACCATCTCGTCGACCGACGCGCAGCGATAGACGGAGGCGACCGGTCCGAAGGTCTCCTGGCGGCAGACGGCCATCTCGTCGGTGACGCCCGCGAGCAGCGTCGGCTCGTAGAAGTACGGGCCGAGGTCGGGGCGGGCGCGCCCGCCCGCCAGGACCTCGGCCCCCTTCGCGACCGCGTCGTCGACGTGGCCGGCCACCTTGGCGAGCTGGTCGGCGCCGATGAGCGAGCCCATGTCGACGCTGAAGTCGATCTGGGCGCCGAGGCGCACGTTGTGCAGTGACTCGGCGAGCCGCGGCACGAACCTGTCGTAGACGGCATCGTGCACGTAGACCCGCTCGATGCTGATGCAGAGCTGCCCGGCGCTCGCGCAGATGCCGTTCGTCGCCCCGCGTACGGCAGCGCCCAGGCGCGCGTCGGGCAGCACGAGCAGCGGGTTCTTGCCGCCGAGCTCCATGGAGCAGTCCTTGATGCGAGAGGCGGCCTGGGCGGCGACGAGCCTGCCGGTCGCCGTCGAGCCCGTGAAGGTGATGTAGTCGGCCGCCTCGATCAGCGGCTCGCCGAGCTCGGCGCCGCTGCCCGGCACTATGGCGAGGAGCCCCTCGGGCAGGCCGGCCTCGGCCATGACCTCGGCCGCCCACAGGGCACAGAAGGGCGTCTGGCTGTCTGGCTTCAGGACGACGCCGTTGCCGGCGACGAGGGCGGGGATCGCGTCGCCGATCGTGAGCGTGAACGGGTAGTTCCACGGCGAGATGATGCCGACCACGCCGCGCGGAGGGTGCAACTCCCGGGTCTTGGTCAGGAGGGGGATGGCGCCCTGGCGGCGCTTGGAGTGAAGACAGGCCCCGACGATGTGCGCGTTGTGCCGCGCCTTGGTGACGACGTCGAGGATCTCTTCGTAGGCGTCGCGGCGCGCCTTGCCTGCCTCGATCTGGATGAGGTCGCAGACCTCGGGTGTCCGGGCGACCACGAGGTCGTAGAACCGGTGGAGGAGCTCGGCGCGCTCGGCCGCCGGCCAGCGCGCCCACTCGCGCTGCGCCTCGCGGGCGCGGGCGGCGGCGGCGGTCACGTCGGCCGGGCTGCCCTTCGGTACTTCGCCGAAGGGCTCGCCGGTGAACGGCGCCTCGACCGGGGTCACGCCGGCCGGCTCGGTCACGGCTGCGCGCGCCGCGAGGCGCGCGAGCATGGCCGAGCCGACGCGCGTCGTCCACTGCCGCTCGGCGGGAGTCGTGTCGATGACTGCGGTGCTCACGTGGCTCCCCCTCGCGGCTCGTGGCGGTGTGCGGCTTGCGGACCGGTCACAACCCTACACCCGCCGGGCGCTCATTGGCGCGCCGCCCGGCCCGCGCTCATTGACGCCCCGCCTCGAGCGGCCGTAGGCTGGGCGCGGAGTCCACGCGCCGGCCCGGGGGGACTGACGGCCGGCGCTCCCCGCACCCTTCGACGAACGAGGTGAGACAGGTGGCTGACGACCCACTCGCGGCGATCATCGGCGATCTCTATCCGTACGGCGACAAGACGACGACGTACCGCAGCGTGCCCGCCGAGCCGGTCGACCGCGCGGCCATCCTGGCCGCGATCGCCGGCATGGCCCAGGTCGAGGACGAGCGTGGCGACAAGGGCACCGTGTCGGGCAGCCTGTACTGCGGCGACCACGACCACTACCACTTCCTCGGCGAGGTCTTCGACCTGTACTCGCACGCCAACGTGCTGCAGCGCGACATGTACCCCAGCGCCACCAAGTTCGAGGGCGAGATCGTCGCCATGACCTCGGAGCTGCTGCACGGCACCGGCGTGGGCGTCATCACCGGCGGCGGCTCGGAGAGCCTCATCACCGCCCTGTACTCGTACCGCGAGCAGGCGCGCGAACGCGGCGTCACACGCCCCAACGTCGTCAAACCGGTCACGGCGCACGTCGCCCTCGACAAGGGCGCGCACTGGCTGGGCATCGAGATGCGTCACGCGCCTCTCACCGCCGACTACGTGGCCGACGTCGGGGCGATGGCCGGCCTGGTCGACGACCAGACCGTCGCCGTCATCGGCAGCGCCGCCAACTACGCCCACGGCCTCATCGACCCTATCGAGGAGATCGCCGCGCTGGCCCAGTCCCACGGCATCGGCATGCACGTCGACGGCTGCCTCGGCGGCTGGCTGCTGCCCTGGGTCGAGCGGCTCGGCTACGAGCTGCCGCTCTGGGACTTCCGCGTGCCGGGCGTCACCTCCATCTCGGCCGACACCCACAAGTACGGCTACGGGCTCAAGGGCTCGAGCGTGCTGCTGTACCGCGACAAGGCGCTGCGCAAGCACCAGTACTTCACCTTCCCCGACTGGCCCGGCGGCCTGTACATCTCGCCGGGCTTCGCCGGCTCGCGCAGCGGCGGCATCCTGGCGTCCACATGGGCGGCGCTGCTGGCCACGGGGGAGAGCGGCTACCTGGCCGCCGCCGACGGCATCATGAAGACGGCCACGGCGATCCGCGACGGCATCCGCGACGGCATCTCCGAGCTCGAGGTCATCGGCGACCCCGTCTTCCTCATCGCCTTCAAGGCGGCGGGCGACCTCGACATCTACCTCGTCAACGATGCGCTCATCGCGCAGGGATGGCGGATGAACCCGCTGCAGCTGCCGCCGGCGCTGCACTTCTGCATCACGCGGCCCAACACGGCGCCCGGGGTGGCCGAGGCGTTCCTCGAAGCGCTGCACGGGGCCGTGGCGTACGCCATCGAGCACAAGGGTGAGCCCGCGAAGTCGGGGGCCGTCTACGGCTTCGGCGGCACGCCGCAGGGCAACGCGCTCGTCGAGATGGTGATGGTGCAGGTCCTCGACGCGATGCACGCGGTCGCGCCCGAGCGCGCCTCCTGACGTGGACGAGGGCGCGCGCGACGTCCGGCGCGAGGACGGTCGCTGGATCCTCGCCGTCGACCTCGGCAACGGCGGCCCCAAGGTCGCCGTCTGCTCGCTGGACGGTGACCTCCGCGCCGTCGCCTTCCGCCCCGTGCACGTGCGGGTCGGGCTCGACGGCGCGGTGACCCAGGACGCCGTCGAGTGGTGGGACGTGCTGCGCGAGGCGGCAAAGGAGGCCATCGCGACCGCGGGCGCCGACGGCGCCCGGCTGCACGCCGTCGCCGTGACCGGGCAGTTCGCCTCGTCGGTGCCCGTCGGCGCCGACGGGCAGCCCGCCGGCGACGTGCTCATCTGGTCCGACACCCGCGCTCGCGACCTGGCGCGCGACGTCATCGGCGGCCCGATCAACGTCGCCGGCTTCGCGCCGCTCAAGACGCTGCCCTTCGTGCGCATCACCGGCGGGGCGCCGGCGCCGAGCGGGGCCGACCCGACCGGCCACGCGCTGCTGTTGAAGTACCGGCTCACCGACGTCTACGCGAAGACGAAGGTGATCCTCGAGCCCGTCGACTACCTCGGCCTGCGCTTCACCGGCCGCGCGGCGGCGACCTCGGCCTCGATGATGGGCTCCTGGCTCACCGACAACCGGCCGGGGGCGCAGCTGGGCTACGTGGACGAGCTCGTCGCCCGCACGAAGCGCGACCGCGACCGGCTGCCCGAGCTGCTGCCGATGGGCTCGGTCCTCGGCCCGCTGCTGCCCGAGGTGGCTGCCGAGCTCGGCGTCGCCCCGGGGGCGCCCGTCGTCTGCGGCATCCCCGACCTGCACGCCGCCGTGGTCGGCTCGGGCGCCACGGGCCTCTACGAGACGCACATCGCCGTGTCGACCACGTCCTGGATCGGCTGCCGCGTGCCGTTCAAGCGCACCGACGTCATCCACCAGATCGCGACCGTGCCGGGCCTCGACCCGGAGCACCCGCTGGTGGCCAACAACCAGGAGACCGGCGGGGCGGCGCTGCACTGGCTGCGCGAGCAGAGCGTGGCGCCGCCCGACGGGCTGCTCGGCGGCGGCAGCGGTATCGGCGCCGCGGGCGCCGCGCCCGAGGGCGCGGCGCCGTCCTACGAGGATCTGCTGCGCCTGGCGGCGACGGCGCCCGCCGGCTGTGAGGGCGTCCTCTTCATGCCTTGGCTCAGCGGCGAGCGCAGCCCGGCCGAGGACAAGGTCGTGCGCGCCGGGTGGCTCAACCTCTCGCTGCGCACCGACCGGGCGATGCTGGTGCGGTCGGTGCTCGAGGGCGTCGCCTACAACGCCCATTGGTTGCTCGACGCCTACGAGAAGTTCATCAAGCGGCCGGTCCCGAAGGTGCGCCTGCTCGGCGGCGGCGCGCAGAGCGAGCTCTGGTGCCAGATCTACGCCGACGTGCTCGGGCGCCCGGTCGAGCAGGTGGCCGACCCGCGCCACGCGCAGCTCCGCGGCGCGGCGCTCTGGGCGCGCATCTGCCTCGGCGAGCTGACGCTCGACGACGTGCCGGCGCGGGTGCCGGTGCCGGCGGCCTTCGAGCCGTCGGCCGACAGCCAGACGTACACGGCCATGTACGCCGAGTACCGCAAGCTCTTCGGCAAGCTCAAGGGGTTCTACCACCGGCTGAACGCGAACGGCCGGTAGGAGGGCCTGTCCCCGGCGGGCGTCCGCAGGGGCCAACGGACGCACCGTGGGGGTCTGCGGGAAAGTCGCCCATAGACGATTCGAGGAGGCCGTCATGGGCGACCCATCTGCACAGGAGCTGACCATCGCGCTGCGCGCCCAGGTGAAGGGCGACGTGGTCGGGCCCGAAGACGAGGGCTACGACGAGGCGCGCTCGGTCTGGAACGGCATGATCGACAGACACCCGGCCGCCGTCGTGCGCTGCCGGGACGAGGACGACGTGGTTGCCGTCATCGGCGCCGCGCGACGGGCCGGCCGACGGCTGGCGGTGCGCGGCGGCGGCCACAACGTCGCCGGGCTGGCGACGACCGAGGACGGCATCGTCGCCGACCTCTCACCTCTGCGCGAGGTGCGCGTCGACCCGGAGCGGCGTCTCGTCACCGTGCAGGGCGGCGCGACCTGGCGCGATGTGGACGCCGCCACCCAGCAGCACGGGCTGGCGGCGCCGGCCGGCCTGATCTCGGAGACGGGCGTGGCCGGCCTCACTCTCGGCGGCGGCCTCGGCTGGCTGCGCCGCAAGCACGGCCTGAGTTGCGACAATCTCGTCGCCGCCGATCTCGTCACCGCCGACGGCGAGAAGGTCCGTGCCAGCCTCACCGAGAACCCCGACCTGCTGTGGGCCCTGCGCGGCGGCGGCGGCAACTTCGGCGTCGTGACGTCATTCGAATTCATGCTGCATCCCATCGGACCCGAAGTGGCCTACGCCCTGGTCTTCTACAGGGGCGCGCAGACACGGGCGATCCTGCGCGAGTTCCGCGCCCTGGCGGCGACGCTGCCGCCGGAGCTCGCGCCCGTCGCCTTCACCGGCGTCATGGCCGAGGGGGAGGGGATCCCCCAGGCGGTCGTCGGCGAGCCGATGCTGGCCGTCGCCGCGGTGTACGTCGGTCCGTCCGGCGAAGGGGAGGAACGCCTGCGGCCGCTGCGCACGCTGGCCGATCCGCTCGTCGATCTCAGCGGCCGCATGCCGTACGTCGAGATGCAGCAGTTCCTCGACGAGGAGTACCCGCGCGGCCGCCGCTACTACTGGAAGTCGGCGGCGATCGGCGCCCTGAGCGACGACGTCCTCGACGTGATCGTCGACGCCGCCGGCCGCCAGCCCTCGCCCCTCAACACCATCGACGTCTGGCTGATGGGCGGGGCGCTCGGCCGCGAGCCCGAGGGCGGCTCGGCCTATGCCGGCCGCTCCGCCGCCTATCTGGTGAACCCCGAAGCCAACTGGGACGACGCGGCGGACGACGCGTCCAGCATCGCCTGGGCGCGCGACCTCATCGAGGCGCTGCGGCCGTACACCGT
>DATHSP010000117.1:0-5365 GCA_035464075.1 Thermoleophilia bacterium
CGGGGGGGCGGGGGCGGGCCCGTACGGGCCCGCCCCGGCCGCCCCCGTCGCGACTCCCCCGCGCGACCCGGGAAGCGCGTGCGGACAGCGCCAGCTAGCTCCGCATCCTGATCGCCTGCACGATCATCGCGACGCCGAAGACCAGCACGGCGATGCCGAACAGCAGGGTGAGCAGGGAGAGAGTCGGCCCGGGCCACACGATGACCACGAGGCCGAGAACGGCGAGCACGACCCCGCCGGCCATCGAGCCGCCCGTGGCGCGCCCGCGCTCGCGCCAGGCGGCGAGCGCCGTGACGACGCCCCACACCAGGAGGATGACGCCGACGGCCACGGCGGCCACCTTGAGGGTGACCCCCGGCAGGAACAGCAGGATCACGCCGCCGATCACGGCGACGATCGGCCCGGAGAAGCCGGCCGCCCCGTGACCCCGACCGGCGACGAGGCCGATGACGCCGGCGACGATGAGGAAGACACCGATGAGCGCCGTCACCGTGCGCAAGCTGTCGAACGGGTTGGCGACGACGATGGCCCCGAAGACCACGGCGATCACGCCGATCGCCAGCACCAGTCCCCACGGGGTCGAAGAAGTCAGGCCCCTGTCAGTTCCCTGCATCGCTCCTCCCGGCTGATCGACCCCGGACGCCGCACCCTGCGCCCGCGCACAGTGACGCCCTCGGCACCGTCGTACCCGCTCGCTGCATCCTCGCACCCTCTTGACCCACGTCAATGCCCAACACGCGCAAGCTTCGCTACGTTGGGGTACTACGGCCGAAGGAGTCACGGGAGTCAGGATATGGGTCGGCGCTTTCGCACACGAGCTCTGCCGGTGACCCTCGCCGTCCTCGTCGGCGTGCTCCTCGGCGTCGGTCTCGTCACCGCCTGGTACGCGGAGGCGGCCTCCTACCTGAGCAACGACCCTGAGGCCTGCGTCAACTGCCACATCATGCGCGAGCAGTACGACGGCTGGGTGAAGGGGCCGCACCAGGACGCCGCCACCTGCAACGACTGCCACACACCGCACGGCCTCGTCACCAAGTGGTATGGCAAGGCGCGCAACGGCTACAGCCACTCGCGCGCCTTCACCCTCCAGGACTTCCCCGAGCCGATCCGCATCACCGACTACAACGCCGAGGTCCTGCAGGAGAACTGCGTCGACTGCCACCGCGACTTCGTCAACGACGTGCTCGGGACCGCCCGCCCGCCGGCGGACCATCCCGAGCAACCCGAGTGCGTCCACTGCCACCGCGACGCCGGCCACGGGCCGGTGTTCTGATCCCGAACGCTGGAGGCTTGCATGTCCCCGCCGACCGAGACAGCGCGACGCCGGCTCATCTACGGCGGCCTGATCGCCGTGGTGGCCGTCCTCACCGCCGGCGTCACGTACCTCGCCCTCAACATCAGCGAGCGCAAGGCCGAAGCGACCGAGACCTTCGTGCGACTCGTGGAGACCGACGAGACCACCGTCGACCCGGCGATCTGGGGCCAGAACTTCCCCCGCCAGTACGACGCCTACCTGCGCACCGTCGACACCGAGCGCACGCGCTACGGCGGCAGCGAGGCCTTCGACAGGCTCGAGACGGACCCGCGGCTGGTGACGATCTTCTCGGGCTACGCCTTCGGCATCGACTACAAGGAGGAGCGCGGTCACGCCTACATGCTGACCGACCAGGAGGAGACGGCACGCGTCACCGAGCGCGAGCAGCCCGGCGCCTGCCTGCACTGCCACGCCTCCGTGCTGACCGCCTACTACGACGCCGGCGTGGCCGCCGGCGCGGAGCCGGCCGACGACGAGGGCCTGCTCGAGCCCGGCCGCTGGGCCGCTGTGTACCGCGGCTTCGAGGTGGTCAACGCCCTGCCGTACGCCGAGGCCAACGCGCTCGTCGAGCACCCCGTCTCCTGCCTCGACTGCCACGACCCGGTGACGATGCAGCTGCGCGTGACGCGGCCCGCGTTCATGGACGGCATCAACGCGCTCGCCGCCTCCGACGCGCCGGTGCCACACCTGCCCAGCATCCAGCGCTGGCGGGACGCCGGGCGCGAGGGCGGCTACGACCCCAACGTCGAGGCCTCGCGCCAGGAGCTGCGCAGCCTCGCCTGCGCCCAGTGTCACGTCGAGTACTACTGGGGCGACGACAAGCAGCTCACCTACCCATGGCACGACGGGCTCCGCGTCGAGCAGATCGAGACCTACTACGACGAGGTCGGCCACGCCGACTGGGAGCATGCGGTCAGCGGCGCCTCGGTGCTGAAGGCGCAGCACCCCGAGTTCGAGACGTGGAGCCAGGGCATCCACGGGCGCAGCGGGGTCGCCTGCGCCGACTGTCACATGCCGTACACGCGTGAAGGCGCCGTCAAGGTCAGCGACCACCACGTGAGGAGCCCGCTGCTCAACGTCGAGCGGGCCTGCCAGCCCTGCCATCCGTACTCGGGCGACGACCTCATCGAGCGCGCCGAGACGATCCAGGCGCGCACCGAGGAGATGCTCGCGGCGGCCGAGATCGCTCTGGTGACCCTCATCGAGGCGATCGCCGCCGCCGACGAGGCCGGGGCGAGCGACGCCGAGCTCGCCGAGGCGCGCGCCCTGCAGCGCCGCTCGCAGTGGCGCGTCGACTTCGTCAACGCCGAGAACTCGATGGGCTTCCACGCCGACCAGGAGTCGGCGCGCGCCCTGGCCCTGGCCATCGACTTCGCCGGCCAGGGCCTCGCCGCGGTGCCCGCGACGGGCGAGTGAGCTTGCCGGCGGCGGCAGCGCGCGACCGAGCGCGCCGCCGAACATCTGACACTTGCGTCACGACACCCCAAGGGGTATGTTGGCGGTGAGCCCTGCCGGGGGCCACCTCGGCTGGGCCGCAGAGCCCCCTCGTGGTGGCCACCCTGAGTGGCCCCCGAACTCTGCATAGGCGGCCGGCCTTCCCCCCCTCATAGGCCGGCCGCCGCCCTTTCCGCATCCGGTCCTCACCCGCCCGCCGCCCTGCAGTCGAGCGCGACGGTACGTCGCCGCGGCCGCGCTACGAGTCGAACCCCAGACCGAACCTGTCGAGGGTGCGCAGCCAGAGGTCGCGGTGGCCGCCGCGCTCGTCGGCGCGCGCCAGCGAGCGCCTCGTGAGCTGGATGGCCGCCGAGCGCAACGGCTCGGGGGGGAAGGGCACCGGCCGGCTGCGCACGAGCTCGAGCCGGGTGAGCTCGGTCTCCCGTCCCGACAGGAGGTCGAGACAGACCTCGGCCCCGAAGCGCGACTCGGCGACCCCCATACCGGTGTAGCCGAGTGCGTAGGCGACGCGCCGGCGCAGTGCCGTGCCCCAGAAGGCGAAGAACCGCGAGCAGGTGTCGATCGCCCCGCCCCAGGCGTGCGTGAAGCGCACGCCCTCGAGCTGGGGGAAGGTCGTAAGGAGCTGCCCGGCGAGCTTCTCGAAGGTCTCGGGCCGGGCGTCGAGGGCGGGGTGGAGGCGGTTGCCGTAGTGGTACACCGCGTCGTACCCGCCCCAGAGCAGGCGCCCGTCCTCGGTCGTGCGGTAGTAGTGGAACTGGTTGCTCGCGTCCGCGAGGCCCGCGCGCGTCTTCCAGCCTATGGCCTCGCGCTGCGCTCCGGTGAGCGGCTCGGTCATGAGCGCGTAGTCGTACACCGGGACGATGTACGGGCGCACGCGGCGCAGCAGCGGCTTGAAGGCGTTGGTCGCGAGGACGGCGTGGCGGGCGAGCACGCGGCCGCCCGGCGCCACCAGGGCGACGGCGGTGCCCTCGGTCTCGAGACGTGTGGCGGGCGTGCCCTCGTAGAGCCGCACGCCGAGGTCGAGACAGGCGCGCCGCAGCCCCCATGCCAGCCGCGCGGGGTCGGCCATCGCGCAGCCGTCCAGCTCCCAGAGCGCCGCGAGGTACGTGGGCGAGTGCACCTCCGCCTGGATCTCGTCGCGCTCGAGCAGGCGCACCTCACGGGAGAAGCGGCGCAGCAGCTCGTACTCCTCGCGCAGGGCGTCGGCCTGCCACGGCTCGGTCGCCACGTTGAGCTCGCCGGTACGCTGCCAGTCGCAGTCGATCGCGTAGCGGCCCACCGCGTCCTGGATCGCGTCGAGATTGGCGAGGCCGAGCTCTTCGAGTCGCCGCTGTTCGCGAGGGAAGCGCTCCACCCCGTTGGAGAGGCCGTGCGTCAGGGTCGCCATGCAGAAGCCGCCGTTGCGGCCGCTCGCCGCCCAGCCGGCCGTGACCGCCTCGAGGACGACGACGTCGCACGAGGGGTCGCGCTCCTTGGCGAGCAGCGCCGCCCAGAGGCCGGTGAAGCCACCGCCGACGACGGCGAGGTCGCAGCGCTCCTCGCCGGCCAGCGGCGGCCGCGCCGGCGGCGCGTCGGGGCTGTCGAGCCAGAACGGGCGCAGGCGAGCGTCGCGCAGACACTCGAGCGCGCCCGCGCGCGTCGCCGCCGTGTCTCCGTCCTTGCGCACCCGCATCGACTCCTCCCCCGGTCCGTATCGAGCCCGCAGTGAGCATAGCAGCGTCGCGTGCTTCGATGGCCGAAACCGGCCACAGACACGGATGCCCGGGTGAGCGGCCGAGACGCGCGTGCATCCGGGGCGACCGCAACGAATGAGACCGTAGCACTCTGGGTAGGGAGTGGCCGTCTTCGTCTCCGTCATCAAAGGGGTCTCTCCATGAACGTCTCCATCGGACGCCGGGTCGGCGCAGAGTTCGTCGGCACGTTCTGGCTCGTCTTCGGCGGCACCGGCAGCGCCGTGCTGGCAGCCTCCGTCGGCGATGCCGGCATCGGCTGGCTCGGCGTCGCGCTCGCCTTCGGCCTGACGGTGGTCACCGGCGCCTACGCGCTGGCCCACATATCCGGCGCGCACTTCAACCCGGCGGTCTCTCTCGGCTTGTGGGCCGGCGGTCGCATGCCGGCGCGCGACCTCGTGCCGTACATCGCCGGCCAGGTGGCCGGCGGCATCGCGGCGTCCGCGGTGCTCTACGTGATCGCCTCGGGCAGGGCCGGCTTCTCGCTGACCGACGGCTTCGCCGCCAACGGTTACGGCGACCACTCGCCGGCCGGCTACTCGCTGGCCGCCGTCATCGTCGCCGAGGTCGTGCTGACCGCCGTGTTCATCCTCGTCATCCACGGCGCGACCGACAAGCGCGCCCCCGCCGGCCTCGCGCCGCTGGCCATCGGCCTGACGCTGACCCTCATCCACCTCATCAGCATCCCGGTCTCGAACACGTCGGTGAACCCGGCGCGCAGCATCGCCCCGGCCCTCTTCGTCGGCGACTGGGCACTGGCACAACTCTGGGTGTTCATCGTCTTCCCGATCCTCGGCGGGCTCATCGGTGGCCTCGTCTACAGGTACCTCTTCGAGGCCCGGCAGAACGCGTAGCCACCAGGCAG
>DATHSP010000118.1:0-2298 GCA_035464075.1 Thermoleophilia bacterium
GCCGGCAGGGTGACGGCGAGCGACACGCTGCGCGAGATCGCCGCCTGCGAGAGCCAGTCGATGTCGCTGTAGTTGTAGCAGAGCATCACGCCGGCGAAGACGAGCCCGGCGGCGAACGCCCAGGGCGCGCCCCTCGTCGTCTTGGCGCGCCCTTCGACCGACGTCAGCACGGCGCCGACCGCGCACAGGACGAGGGCCCCGGCGAGCAGCGGGGTCACCGGCTCGCCGAGGGCGATCACGGCGACGGCGACGTAGGCCCCCTGCAGCGAGGTGAGGGCGGAGATCAGGCCGAGGTCGCCCACGCGCAGACCCTGAAAGAGGCAGAAGAGGGCGAAGAAGTAGAGCACGCCGGCGAGCGCCGCGAGCCCGGCGCCGCCCCACTCGCCCTCGTCCGGCAGCCCGCGGACCACCAGGGCGACGGGCAGCACGAGCACCACACCCGTGACCAGCACCCACGTCATCTGGGTCAGCGGCCGTGTCGCCCTGGTGACGTTCTGCGAGAGCATGTCGCTGGTCGCGTACGAGAGCGACGTCAGCAGCCCTGTGAGGACGGTCAGCACAGGGGCGACGACACGCACTCACCGCGGCGGCCGGCGGCGGCCGCGGGACGGTGGCCGGGGGCGGACGTCACCGCCGCGGCGCCAGGTCCTCGTGCTTCTCGGCGATCGTGTCGGCGAGCCCGTCGAGCGCCGCGTAGTCGGCCTCGCGCGGCAAGCCCTTGGCGAGCACCGGCTCGAGCAGCTCGACCTTGAGCTTCGGCATCATGCCGGCAAGGGTCTCGACGGTCTTGCCGGCCCAGCCGTAGGAGCCGATGACGGTGGCGTACTTCGTCCGCGGCCGCAGGGCATTGGCGAGGAACGCGGCGTACGCCGCCAGCGGGTGCGGGCCGGTGAGCACGGTCGAGGTACCGATGACGACCGTGCCGGCGTGCACCAGCGAGCTGGCGAGCTCGCCGGCGTCGAGCGTCGTCAGGTCGTAGCGCTCGACGGCGACGCCGCGCTCGGCGAGCGCGTCGGTCAGGTGGTCGACCATGAGCCGCGTGCTGTCGTGCATCGAGACGAAAGGCAGGCAGACCACGTTCTGCATGGGCCCGGCGGACCAGTCGCGATAGGCCTCGATGATGAAGGCCGGGTCGTCGTAGACGGGCCCGTGGCTCGGCGCGATGATCGCGATCGGGTACCGGGTGACCTTCTCCACGTTCTTCACGACCTGGGCCGCGAACGGCATCATGATCTCGGCGTAGTAGCGCTTGGCGCCGGCGTAGACGTCGTCCTTCACGGCGTAGACGTCGCTCGTCGCGAGGTGCGAGCCGAAGAAGTCGCAGCTGAAGAGGACCTTGTCCTCCTCGAGCCAGGTGCTCATCGTCTCGGGCCAGTGCACCCAGGGTGTGAAGAGGAAGGTGAGCGTCTTGTCGCCGAGCGAGAGCTGGTCGCCGTCGGCGACCACGTGGAAGCGCGCCTCGTCGACGTGCAGGTGGTCGACGAGCATCCCCTTGGCCTTCTCGTTGCAGACGATGGTGATGCCCGGGTAGCGCTCGAGCACCTGCGGCGTCGAGCCCGAGTGGTCCTGCTCGACGTGGTGGATGACGAGGTAGTCGGGCGCCGGCAGCTCGTCGAGCTGCGCTTCGAGCGTGGGCCACATCGTCGGGTCGACGGTGTCGAGCAGGACGTTCTTCTCGCTGCCCTGCACGAAGTAGGCGTTGTAGCTCGTGCCGTCCGGAAGGGGGATGAGGCTGTCGAAGAGACGGCGGTCCCAGTCGACGGCGCCGATGAGGTGGACGTTCGGGACGATCAGACGTGGCTTCATGACGCTCCTCGCGGGGTGTCGGGAGATGATGTCGTGACCTCCATGAGAGTATATCCACGCACCCGTGCGCCACGCCTGTCCGGCGGCTCACATGGCGGCGCGGCGCGCACTACGCGGCAGGACGAAGCGAGGAGTGACGGCATGAAGGCTCGGATCAGCGTGATCACTCTCGGGGTAGCCGACGTGCCGAGGGCGCGAGCGTTCTACCAGGCACTCGGCTGGCCGTTGAGCGGCGAGCCCGAAGACCGCGTGGCCTTCTTCCACAACGCGGGCTCCACGCTCGCCCTCTACGCACTCGACGGCATCGCCGAAGAGGCCGGGCAAGAGCCGGCCCCGGCCGGTTCCATCCGCATCACCCTGGCCATGAACGTCGAGAGCAGGGAGGCGGTCGACGCCGCCCTAGACGAGGCGGTGAGGGCCGGCGCGACGCTGCTGCGGCCGGCCCAGGACCGCTTCTGGGGCGGCTACTCAGGCTACTTCGCCGACCCCGAC
>DATHSP010000119.1:0-8469 GCA_035464075.1 Thermoleophilia bacterium
GTCGTGCGCGCGCCGGCGACCACGGCCAACCTGGGCCCGGGGTTCGATTGCCTGGGCCTCGCGCTCGATCTCTGGAACGAGGCCCGGTTTACGCTCGAGGGCGGGCGCGTCGCCGTGGCCGTGACCGGCGAAGGCACGGAGCGCCTGCCCGCCGACGAATCCAACCTCGTCGCCCGGGCGGCGCTGCGCGTCTACGAAGAGGTCGGCGAGGCGCCGCCCAGGGGGCTGCGCATCGAGTGCGCCGTGCGGGTGCCCCTCTCGTCGGGGTTGGGCTCGAGCTCGTCGGCGATCGTCGCCGGGCTGCTCGGGGGCAACGAGCTGCTCGGCCGGCCCCTCGGCCGTGACCAGCTGCTGGAGCTGGCGGCCGGCCTCGAGGGCCACCCCGACAACGTCGCCGCGGCGCTCCTCGGCGGCCTCACCATCGTGGTGCAGAAGAGCGAGCGCCTGCTGACCAGGAAGATCCTCGTGCCCGAGGTCCACGTGGCGCTCGCCGTACCCGAGCTGCCGTTCTCGACCGACGCCGCGCGCGCCGGTCTGCCCACGGAGGTGACGATGCGCGACGCGGTCTTCAACATGGGCCGCATCCCGCTCGTCGTCGAGGCCCTGCGCACCGGCGACTTCGAGCTGCTCGGCCAGGTGATGGACGACCGCCTCCACCAGGCCAACCGCCTGCGACTCATCCCCGGCGGGCGCACGGCGTGGGAGGCGGCGCAGCGCAGCGGCGCCGCCGCGGTGGCCATCTCGGGCTCGGGGCCGAGCCTCATCGCCTTCGTCAGCCTGGCCACTGAGGCCGGGGTCGTCGCCCGGGCCATGGCCGAGGCCTTCGCCGCCGAGGGTGTCCCCGCGCGCCCGCTCGGCCTCGCGGCCTCGTCGGCGGGCGCGACCGTTCTCCCCTAGCGACACGGGTGGGCGAGCCGCCGTGCCCGACGACGACGCACCCCCGGCTCCCGGCTTCGAGCTGACAGAGCACACTGCCGACCTCGGCGTGCACGCCTGGGGGCCGCGGCCCGAGGACGTCTTCGCGCAGGCGGCGCGCGGCATGCTCTCGCTCGTGTGCGACCCGGCGACGGTGACCGGCCGCGAGCGCTACGTGGTCGAGGTCGAGGCGGCCGACGAGAGCCTGCTCCTCGCCGTGTGGCTCAACGAGCTGCTGTACCTCGTCGAGGGCCGGAGGCTCGTGTTCAGCGGTGAGTTCGAGATCGAGCTGCGCGGGCAGGTGGCGGGCGGCGGGCGACGGTCCGGGGTGGGCCCTGGGCGACCGTCCAGCGCGGGCGGCGAGCCGTTCGACCCCGCCCGCCATGCACTCCGCGCCGCCGTCAAAGCGGCGACGCTCCACCGTCTCTCGCTTTGCGAGGTCGCCGGCGGCTGGGAGGGGCGGGTCCTGCTCGACGTCTGAGCGCACCGAGCGCCCGGCCGAACCGCCGGCCGGGCGCTCGTGCGCGGCTGCCGGCCCGCGCGGCCCTGGGGCGCGGGCTCGGTCGCGGTTCGCGCGTGGTCGGCCGTGCTCAGATACGCACCACCACGCGCGCCTCGCCGACGCGCATACCGCACTCGAAGATGTCGACGCACAACGCCCGGTTGAGGGCGCTGGCGGCGCGCCTCGTGAGCACGAGCCCGACCGGTGAGAGCACCGTGTACGGACCCTGTGCAGACGTCTCGACGCCGCTGAAGTCGAGCGTGAACAGCTTGACCCACATGCAGCCGGCGACGGTGGCCCACAAGCGCTGTTTGACGGGGTCGATCTTGAAGCCGGTCGCGGCCACCCACTTGCAGCCGTCGAGATTGACGAACTGCAGGCCGCCCGAGTGCCAGATCGACTGCCGCTTGCCTTCAAGATCGCGCTCGGTGATCGGGAAGCGATAAGCCAGCGTCGGGCCGACGATCCCGTTCCAGGGTTCGTAGGACAGCACCGGCTTCACCGAGGCGGGGTGGACGGGCAGGATCTGCAGCTTGTTGTCGGTCAGCGCTTGCAGGATCGCCGGCTCGATCGCGACCTCGGTGTGGCCGTAGCACGGCAAGCGGAGCTTCACACAGGCGACGCCGAACGGCAGCCCCGCCGGCAGTTCGGTACCGAAGGTGGCGTTGAGGGCGCCGGCGGCGGTCTCGGTGAGGCTCGCCCCGACGTTGCCGACACGGACGATGGGGAAGGTGCCGCCGAGCTCGATGTCGCCGAGATCGAGCTCGAGGAGCGGCAGGTAGGCGTCACCGACGAGGCCGTACAGCAGGCCCTCGACGGTGTCGATGCGGAAGGACCTGAGCTGCAGCACGGCGCCGTCGCTGACCCGCATGATGGTCAGGCCGCCGGAGTGCCAGATCTCGCCGCCCAGCGTGCCGGGGTCGACGAGGGCTTCGGTGATCGGGAAGCAGAAGCGTGTCGTGCAGGTGCAGTCGGCCTCCGTCGGCATCGCAGTGGCCGGCTTGATCGGCATGATGACGATGCCGGCGTCGGCCAGCGTCTGGGTCACGACCGGGTCGACGGTGAGGCAGGTGACCTTGCCCTTGATGTCCACCGGGTCGGCGCTCGCCGTCGCGGCGAAGGTCATGCCGAGGAGCGTGAGCGCGCTGGCGAGGAGCAGGACGAGACCGAGTGGTCTCCGGATACGGCGATGCATGGTTCCCCCTAGGCTTCCTGTGGATGCAGAGCCCCGGCGGCGATCGGACGAAGCGGGACTTCGTGTGGCTCGCGAGCGCCGCCGGCAGAGCGGTGCGTCACGTCATACCCCCTCCCGAGTCGCGTTCCAAAGGCCCCCCGGTCGGCGCGACCCACACGCGCCGGCCCCGAGGCACGTGAACGCAGCGTGGCTACCCACGTCGGCGCTCGTCAAACCGTTACATCTCTAGAACCGGTCGCGTGCGACCGGCGTGCCGGCGGCGGCAGCGGGTATGTCACGCCTGTGGAGCCGCACCTCGAGCAGATCAGACCGAACGTGTGGCGCATCGAGCCCGAAGGCGAGATGCGCGTGCCGGGCCTCGTCTTCGCCTCGGCCGGGCTGCTCGAGCAGGCCGGCGAGAGCGAGGCCCTGCAGCAGGTCGTCAACGTGGCGACCCTGCCCGGCATCGTCGGCGCCAGCCTGGCGATGCCCGATATCCACTGGGGCTACGGCTTCCCCATCGGCGGGGTCGCGGCGCTGCGCGTCGAGGACGGCGTCGTATCGCCGGGCGGTGTCGGCTTCGACATCAACTGCGGCGTGCGCCTGGTGACGACCGGGCTCGGCGAGGAGGAGGTGCGCCCGCGTGCCGCCGAACTCATGCACGAGCTGATGCGGCGCATCCCGCAGGGCACCAACGACCGCGGGGCGCTGACCGTGACGCCGCGCGAGCTCGAGGAGCTCGTCGAGCGCGGCGTCCCCTGGCTCGTCGGGCGCGGGCTGGCGACGGAGCGCGACGTGGCCCACACGGAGGAGTCCGGGGCCGTGCCGGGCGCGAGCGCCGACGCGGTATCACGCAAGGCGATCGAGCGCGGGCGCACGCAGGTCGGCAGCCTCGGCGCCGGCAACCACTTCATCGAGGTGCAGGTCGTCGTCGACGTCCTCGACGCCGACGTCGCGGCCGCGTGGGGCGTCCACCGTGGCCAGGTCGTGGCGATGATCCACTCCGGCTCGCGCGGCTTTGGTCACCAGACCTGCACCGACCACCTGCAGCGCATGGCCGGCGCCGCAGCGCGCTTCGGCATCGCCCTTGCCGACCGGCAGCTCGCCTGCGCCCCGGTGCGCTCGGAGGAGGGCGCCGACTACCTCGCCGCCATGGCGGCGGCGGCCAACTTCGGCTTCGCCAACCGGCAGACGATGATGCACGAGCTGCGGCTCGGCCTCGAGCAGGTCTTCCGCCGGCCGTGGGAGCGGCTCGGCGTCGAGCTGCTCTACGACGTCGCCCACAACATCGCCAAGCGCGAGGTGCACGAGGTCTACGGCGTGCCGACCGAGCTCCTCGTGCATCGCAAGGGTGCGACCCGTGCCTTCGGGCCGGGCCGCGCGGAGCTGCCGCCGGAGTACCGCGAGACCGGCCAGCCGGTCATCATCCCGGGCGACATGGGCAGCGAGAGCTGGCTGCTCGCCGGCACTGAGACCGCCATGCGAGAGAGCTTCGGCTCGGCCTGCCACGGGGCCGGCCGGCGGCTCTCCCGCGGAGCCGCGCGGAAGGTGCAGAGCGGGGCCGAGGTGCGTCGCGATCTCGAGGCGCGCGGCATTGTCGTGCGCTCGCAGTCGGGCAGCCTGCTCGCCGAGGAGGCGCCGTACGCCTACAAGGACGTCGGCGAGGTGGTGGGCGTGGTCGACGCCGTCGGCCTGGCGCGCAAGGTGGCGCGACTCGAGCCGATCGGGGTGCTCAAGGGGTGAACCTGGCGCGGCTGCCTCGCGCGGCCGCGCCTACCTGCGCCCATCGAGCTCGCGCTTGGTGAGGTCGAGCACTGCGCGGTAGATCTCGCGCAGGCCCTCGCTCGTGAGAGGCCCTTTGTTGGCCCGGCCGGCGAAGGTGAGGAGCCACTCCTCCTGGCCGGGGGCGAGCACGTCGAGACCCTTGCTGCGCTTGTACTCCCAGAGCTGCGCGACGAGCTTGAGGCGCTTGTTGATGCCGTCGAGGATCTTGAGGTCGTTGTCGGAGATCTGGTCGCGCAGCTGCTGGATGACCGGGTCCTTGGCGGTGTCGCTCACGGTGGTCCCTTCGTCTCGCGGCGCGGCCGGGCGGCCGCGCGCGCCTCGTCAGTTGGAGGGCGGGCCCTCGGCGCCCGGGTCGTCGTCCAGGTCGTCTTCGTCGTCTTCGTCCTCGTCGTCCTCATCGTCGTCGAGCTCGTCGTCCTCGCCCTCGAGGATCTCCTGCGCCACCCTGAAGTCGTCGGGCGAGACCTTCTCGAGGAAGTCGCGGAAGCCCTCGACGATCTCGTCGGTCTCGTCGACCTCGCGCTCGAACTCGATGGCGTTCTCCTCGACCAGCTCGTTGGAGGCGAAGATGGGGGCGTCGGTGCGCACGGCGAGGGCGAGGGCGTCGCTGGGCCGCGAGTCGACCTCGATCTCGGCGCCGTCCTTCATGAGGGTGAGGGTCGCATAGAAGGTGCTGTCGCGCAGCTCGGTGACGGTGATGCGCTCGATCTGGGCCTCGAAGGTGCCGAGGACGTTGGTGAGCAGGTCGTGGGTCATCGGCCGCGGCAGCGTGGTGCCCTGGAGCTTGATGAGGATCGCGGCGGCCTCGGGGTGACCGATCCAGATGGGGAGGAAGCGGTTGCCCTCCATGGTCTTCAGCAACACGATCGGCTGCTTGCCGACCACGTCGAAACTGACCCCGTAAATGACCATCTGCTGGACGTCCATGGCTCCTTGATTGTAGCGCAGGTGGCGGGGTGTGAAACGGTGTCGCGATGATGGGCGCGGCGGGGGCCGTCGCCCGTGCGGGCGACGGCCCCCGAGCGGTTGACGCACCGCCCTCGGCGGTCCTAGACTCCAATCCCTTCGTGGGCGTATAGCTCAGTCGGTTAGAGCGCTTCTCTGATAAGGAAGAGGTCCCTGGTTCGAATCCAGGTACGCCCACCAACTCTCTTCGACCACCTCCCGGCGACCTCCCGTCCGTCACTCGTCCGTCGACCACTGCGGCGCCCGCATGCGCGACGACGAGACTTGCCTCCAGGCTCGAGCCGTGTGCGAGCGCGTACACTGTCGGGCGAGATGAGCCCTCGATCCGCTGCCCGTCGATGACCCTGCGCCCGCTCCGTCCGCTTGCGGCCGCCCCCGTGCTGCTCGCGGTCGCCACGCTCCTGCTCGGGCTCACGCTCGCGGTCGCATCGCTGGCGGCGTGCGCCGGCGGTGGCTCGGAGACCCCGACTCCGAGCCCGGCGCGCGACGAGCGGGCAGCGAGTAACGCCCCGGGAGCCGACGACGGCGCCGGCACGTTTGAGGAAGGGGCTGGCGCCGTCACTGCGGCGGCGGTCGCGACGGGACCTCGTCACCTCGCGCGCCCGCGCCCCCACGGCACGCCGCCGCCGGTGCTGAGGCTCACGACGCGCCAGCTCGCGGGCCAGCGGGTGATCTACAGCTACCCCGGCCTCACCCCCCCGCGCGAGCTGCTCGATGCCATCCGGGCCGGGGAGGCGGCGGGCGTGATCCTCTTCGCCGAGAACCTCTCGAGCCGGGCGCAGATCCGCCGAGTGATCGCGCGGCTGCAGAAGGCCGCGGCACGGAGTCCCGTCGAGCAGCCGCTGCTCATCATGGTCGACCAGGAGGGCGGCTACGTGCGCCGTCTTCCGGGTGAGCCCTTCGCCTCGCACAAGACCATCGGTCTCTCCGCCGACCCTGTGGCCGCCGCTCATGCGGCCGGTCGTGCCGCCGGCCTCAACCTGCGGGGCGCCGGCTTCAATGCGAACCTCGGCCCGGTGCTGGACGTCGCCCGGCCGGCGGGCGGCTTCATCGACGACGCCCGCCGTTCTTTCGGCACCGACCCCGATCTGGTCGGCCGCCTCGGCGCGGCCTTCGTCGACGCGCAGCAGCGGACGGGTGTGGCGTCAACGGCGAAGCACTTCCCCGGGCTCGGCGCGGGGTCGTCCTCCGAGAACACCGATCACGGGCCCGCGACGATGGACGTGCCGCTCTCGGACCTGAGGTCCGTCGACGAGGCGCCGTACGAGGCGGCCATCGCCGCCGGTCTGCGCCTCGTGATGGCGTCGTGGGCGGTCTACCCCGCCCTCGACGATCGGCCGGCGGGCCTCTCGCCCGTCGTCATCGGGGAGGAACTGCGGGGCCGGCTCGGGTTCACCGGCGTCACGGTGACCGACTCGCTCGGCGTCGCCGGCCTCCGCGGCTACGGCCCCATCGAGGACCGCGCTATCCTCGCCACTGAGGCCGGCATGGACCTGCTGCTGTGCGCCGGCCGGAAGCTGAGCGAAGGCACGCGCGCTGTGAATGCTCTCGCGCGTGCCCTCGAGCGCGACCAGCTCGACGGGCCGGCGTATCGGGCCGCGGTGCGGCGCGTGCTGGCGCTGCGCGCGGACGTCGAGAGGCACACCTCCGAGGACTGACCCCGAGACGCCGCCGGCGGCGCCGGGATCACATCCGGCCGGGGCGGTGGCGCACGGGGCCGGCGCAGCGGCGTCGCATGCCGCGAACGACGATCGCCTGCCGGCGAACGGCAAACGCTTGTCGCGTGCCGGACCCGTGGTGATAATTTCGGTCATGCGCTCGTAATCGTACGAGCAACGACTGTCGTCCGACGGGGCCGAGAGAGGATGGCGTCAGAATGCTCGGGGGAGAGGAATCGGGCCACCGCATTCCCCGGGATGGCTCGTGCCCCGCCACGCGCGCGCCTCCTGCTTCGGACTCCGCTGACGCAGTGAAGGAGGCCCCCCGATGAGGGGCCAGGGGCTACAAGGGGGTCGAGATGAGAAGGTTCGTCGTACTGTTGCTGGTCGCCGTGCTCACACTGCTCTGCCTGCCGACGGCGGCGTCCGCGGACATCCTCGGTCTGTGGCAACGCGACTTCAAGCAGGTCGGGGCGGACGGCCAGGGTGACTGGCGGAACATCTACGCCTGGTCGATGGCGAGCTTCAAGGGAGACCTCTACGTCGGCACGGCGCGCCAGGCGGCGATCGCGCCGGTCATGGAGTACCTGATCACCGCCATGCCCGGCCTCGAGTTCCCGCCCGGGGTCTTCCCTCCGGGCGCCGTGCCGTTCCTCAGCCAGTTCCTGACCGTGGAGGACGGGATGGTCTCCGTCGCCGACCCGGCGGCCGAGGCCATGTTCGAGGCGTGGAACGCCGGGTCGCAGGCCGAGATCTGGCGCCTCCACGAGGGGGTCTGGACGCGCGTCTACCAGGCACCGCGCGTGCCGTCGCTCGTCGCGGGGACGAACGCGCCCTACTACACCCCGCTCGCGGTCGGCTTCAGGCACATGGTGCCCTTCAAGGACCGCGACGGGGTGGAGGCGCTCTATGCGACCGCCGGCACGGTGTCCCTGGCTCACCCCGACTACGCGCGCATGCTGTTCATGTCCCTCGACGGGGAGACCTGGAGCCCGGTCGAGACGCCGGCGGCGATGGGCCGCGAGACGCGGACCCTGGGCGTGCACAACGGCAAGCTCTACGTCGGCGCGGGGACGGCGACGGCCGGAGCGCTGGGCATGGGCATGCCCGTGCCGGGCTCGGTCTGGTGCTCGAGCAAACCCAGCGACTCGGGCTCGTGGAAGCAGGTGCTCTACTTCCCGGCTGTCGCGCCCGCCAATACCGGCGTGGTCTCGCTGGCAAGCGCGAACGGGTTGCTGTACATCGGCACGGAGAACGTGAACGGCTTCGAGGTCTGGCGCAGCAAGGTCAAGAACCCGAGGCGCAACAGAGACTGGAAGCAACTCGTCACGGACGGCGCCGGCGACCGCTACAACGCTTGGGCCGGCACGATGGAGACCTTCGGCAAGAACGTCTACGTCGGCTCCATGTCGGTGCCCGGCTTCGCGGGGACGACGGCGATGAAGGCCTTCGACATCATCAGGGTCAAG
>DATHSP010000120.1:0-5597 GCA_035464075.1 Thermoleophilia bacterium
GCCGGGGCCGGCGATCTTGCGGATGTCGCCCATGTCGAAGTGGTCGTAGTGATCGTGCGTGATGAGGACGATGTCGGCGGGCGGGGCGTCGTCGGCGAGCTTCCACGGGTCGAAGTACACGGTGTGCGTACCCTCGACGCGGAAGCAGTCGTGCCCCAGCCAGTGGATGTTCTCGACCATGACTCCCTCCTGCATGCCGAGCTGCGGCGGCGCCGGGGCGGCGCCTCGGCGCCAGCCTACACCCTGAGCGGGGATGCCGGTCGAGGGTGGGGCGGGAGCGGGCGCTCGCGACGTCGCCGACGGCTGGCGAGGTCGTCGGCGGCCGGCGACGGAACGACGCGACGGCGACGCGACGGCGACGCGACGGCGGCGAGACGGCGGCGCGGCGGCGGCGAGACGGGTGACGGCGAGGAGCGCCTAGCAGCGCCGCACGGAGAAGATGGCGATGCGCGCCGTGAGGTTGGGCCGCCGCAGCCGGGCCGGGGGCCGGTCGAGCGCGCGCAGGGCGATCTCGCGCTCGATACAGAGCCCCTCCTCGCGGCAGAGGGCGCGGAAGTCGCGGATCGTGCAGAGGTGGATGTTGGGCGTGTCCCACCACTGGAAGGGCAGGTCCTTCGAGACCGGCATGCGCCCGCGGAAGGCGAGCTGGGCGCGCAGCGACCAGTGGGCGAAGTTGGGGAAGCTGACGATGGCGAGCCGCCCGACGCGCGCCATCTCGCGCACGGCCATGCGCGGCCGGCGCAGCTGCTGGAGGCTGAGGCTCAGGATGACGACGTCGAGCGAGCCGTCGGCGAAGTCGGCGAGACCGTCGTCGAGATCGCCGTGCACGACGGGCAGGCCGCGGGCGACGCAGGCTTCGACCGCGGCCTGCGAGATGTCGACGCCGCTGCCGCGGGCGTGGCGCTTGGCGATCAGCTCCTCGAGGAGCTGCCCGTCGCCGCAGCCCAGGTCGAGCACCGCCGCGCCCTCGGGCACGAGGCTCTCGATGAGTTCGTAGTCGAGCCGCGCCACGTCAGCCTCCCGTCGCCTCAGCGTCGCGCCCGTCGCCACAAGACGACGGCGAGCGCGAGCGCCAGTCCGAGGGCCGCGGCCGCCAGGGCGGCCGCGGCCCAGAGCGGGAGCCCCCAGAGGACGCCCGGGTCCTGCGGCCGCAGCCGCAGGTAGGAGTCGATCTGGTAGCCGCAGACGACCCCGCCGCCCTCGCCGGGCGACGGCGTCCACCCGCTCCAGTGTCTCGTATCGTACGCCTCGAGAGTGCGCGTGTGGACCACGGGGACCACCGGGGCCTCGCCGGCGATCGCGTCCTGCATCCGCCAGACGAGGTCGCGACGCGCGACGGCGTCGAGGGTCCGGGCCTGCTCGCGGAAGAGCTCGTCGTACACCTTCGAAGACCACCCCGCCGGGTTCCAGGTGCCGATCGAGGACGTCGTCAGCGTGGAGAGGACGAACCCGGGGTCGACGTCGCCGCGCCAGCCCCAGAGCAGCAGGTCGAAGTCGGGGCGCGGCTCGCCGTCGACCGTACGCCACACGCGCGCCGCGAAGGCGGCGTCATCGAGCTTCTCGACCTCGACGGTCACGCCCAGGTCACCGAACCACCCGGCGATGAGACCGGCGGCGGTGACGCTCTCGGGCGAGGCCGCGCGCACGACGAGGCGCAGCTCGAGGGGACGGCTGGAGGCGTCCTCCCGCCGCCCGTCCCCGTCCGCGTCGGGGTAGCCCGCCGCGTCCAGCTCCGCGACCGCTCGCTCCGGATCGTAGGCCGCCGCCTCTTCCGGCAGTTCGCGGTGGTAGTCGATGGGGCCGGCGGCGAGGCCGGCGGGCACCAAGCTCCCCGCCGGCTCCCCCGCCGGCCCGTACGCGACCTCCGCCAGCCGCTCGCGGTCGACCGCCCAGGCCAGCGCGCGCCGCACGGCGGCGTCGCGCAGCGCAGGGTGGCCGTCACCGTCCTCGGCGCAGTTGAAGACCAGATTCTCGACCTCGGCGGTGACGGCGGCGGCCGTCTCACGGCCGCCGCCGTCGAGATCCTCGAACCGTTCGGCCGCGACCCCCCAGGCGCCGTCCAGGCGGCCGGCCTCGAGGTCGTCTGCCAGGGCGTCGCCGGCAGCGTAGAAACGGACGACAACGTCGTCGACGACGGGCCGGCCGCCCCAGTACGTCTCGTTCGCCTCGAGCCGAAGCGACTGGCCGGGCCGCCACGCGACGGCGCGGAAGGCGCCGCTCCCGACGAGCGGCGGCGACCCGCCAAACCCCTCGAGCACCTCCGCCGCGGAGGCGTCGCCCCAGACGTGCGCCGGCAAGACCGGCAGGCGCAGGTCGAGGAGGTCGGCCTTGGGCCGGCTGCAGCGGAGGCGCACCGTACGGTCGTCGACGGCCTCGACCTCCCTCACGCCATCGAGTGCCCCCCGCCACAGCGGGACGTCGTGCTCGAGGGCGAAGGCGTACGTCCAGGCCACGTCGCGCGCCGTCAGGGGACGCCCGTCCTGCCAGCGCACCCCGTCGCGCAGCGTGAACGTCCAGACCAGCCCGTCCGCCGAGTGGTCCCAGCTCGCGGCCAGACCCGGTACCGCCTCCAGGGTCTCCGCGTCGTAGTCGACGAGGGTGTCGTAGACGAGATCCCAGACGAAGCGGCTCGAGCGCACCGCGCTGAGGTAGGGGCTGAGCGTGTCGGGCTCCTCCGCCCAGCCCACCCGGAGGAGGACCGGGGCTGAGGGCGACGGCGAGGGGCTGTCGGCGAGCGCCGCGGCGAGGCCCCCGAGCAGGCTCGCGGCGAGGAGCACGGCGGCGAGCAGGACGGCGACGGCCCCACTCGCGGTGAGCGGTACGACCCGGCCGCGGCGCGTCGGGCGCGCGCTGCGGACGGCGCGCCGACCGCCGGCGGCGAGACGAGCGCGTCGCCCGGCGCGCGTCACCGCGGTCTCCGGTGCGGTATCACCCGCCGGGCGGGGTGAAGCTGCGCGCCCCGCTGGCGAGGAACGTGCCGATGATGCCCTCCATCTTCTCGCGCTCGAGCAGGAAGGCGTCGTGGCCGTAGTGCGAGGCGACCTCGTAGTAGCTCACGTGCTTGTAGGTCGCGCGCAGCGCGCCGACGATCTCCTTGAGCTGGTAGGGCGGGTGCAGCCAGTCGCTGGAGAAGGCCATGACGAGGAAGCGCGCGCTGACGTCGCGGAAGGCCTCGACGAGGCTGCGGCCGTCGCGGGTGAGGTCGAAGTAGTCGAGCGCGCGCGTGATGTAGAGGTAGCTGTTGGCGTCGAAGCGGCCGGTGAAGGAGAGCCCCTGGTGGCGCAGGTAGCTCTCGACCTCGAAGTCCGCCGAGAACGTGAACGAGTAGTCGTGGATGTCGCGCAGGCGGCGGCCGAACTTCTCGTTCATGGCGTCGTCGGAGAGGTAGGTGATGTGGCCGACCATGCGCGCGACGGCGAGCCCCTTGGCCGGCGGCTTGCCGCCGTAGTAGTCGCCGTCGCGCCAATTCGGGTCGGCCATGATCGCCTGGCGGCCGACCTCGTTGAAGGCGATGGCCTGCGTGGGCTGCCGGGCCGCCGTCGCCAGCGGGATCGCGAGGTGGAGCCGGTCGGGGTGCGCGATCGTCCACTGCAGCACCTGCATGCCGCCCATCGACCCGCCGACGACGGCGAGCAGCTTGGGGATGCCGAGGTGGTCGAGCAGCATGGCCTGGGCGTTGACCATGTCGGCGATGGTGATGATCGGGAAGCGGGTGCCGTAGGGGCGGCCCGTCGCGGGATCTTCGGATGACGGGCCGGTCGACCCCCCGCACCCGCCGATGACGTTGGCCGAGATGACGAAGTAACGGTCGGTGTCGAGCCCCTTGCCGGGGCCGATCATCATGTCCCACCAGCCGACCTTGCGGTCGTTGGCGCTGTGCCGCCCGGCCACGTGCGCGTCGCCAGAAAGGGCGTGACACACGAGGATGGCGTTGTCGTGCGCCTCGCTGAGGGTGCCGTAGGTCTCGTAGGCGATGGTCAGCGGCCAGAGCGTGCCGCCACCCTCGAGCTTGAGCGCCCGGCCGGGCTCCTCGAAGGTGACGTGCTTCGTGCGGACGATACCGGCCGAGCCCGCGTCGAGGTCGGCCCCGCCGGGGACATCGCCGATGACCTTGCGGCTGCCGTCGGCGGCGATCACGCGCCCGCTCCCCCCAGGGCGGCGCACGAGGACAGCCGCGCGTCGAGGTCGGCGAGGATGTCGTCGAGCGTCTCGAGGCCCACCGAAAGGCGCACGAACTCCTCGCTCACGCCGGCCGCCTCGAGCTCCTTCGCGCTGAGCTGCGAGTGCGTGGTCGAGGCGGGGTGGATGGCGAGCGACTTGGCGTCGCCGATGTTGGCGAGGTGCGAGAAGAGGCCGGGCGCCTCGACGAAGCAGCGGCCGGCGTCGCGGCCGCCCTCGAGCTCGATCCCCAGCATCGCCCCGTAGAGGCCGCGGTGGTGGTACCGCCGCGCCGTCTCGTGCGTCGGGTGCGAGGCGAGGCCGGGGTAGAGCACGCGGCGGACGCGTGGGTCGGCCTCGAGCGCCCGCGCCACGGCGAGCGCGTTCTCGCTGTGGCGCTCCATGCGCAGCGGCAGCGTCTCGACGCCGAGCAGGATGAGGAAGGCGTTGAACGGCGAGAGGCTGCCGCCCATGTCGCGCAGAAGCTGGGTGCGCACCTTGGCGGCGAAGGCGACCGTGCCGAACGCCTCCGTGTGGACGAGGCCGTGGTAGCACTCGTCGGGCTCGGTGAAGCCGGGGAAGCGGCCGCTCGCCGCCCAGTCGAAGCGGCCGCCGTCCACGAGGATGCCGCCGATGGACGTGCCGTGGCCGCCGAGGAACTTGGTCAGCGAGTGGAAGACGATGTCGGCGCCGTGCTCGAGCGGGCTCAGCAGGTACGGCGACGGCATGGTGTTGTCGACGATCAGCGGCAGGCCGGCCTCGTGCGCGACCTCGGCGACGGCGGCGATGTCCAGCGTGTCGAGCTTGGGGTTTGCGACCGTCTCCGCGTACAGGAACTTCGTCGCCGGCCGGATGGCGGCGGCGAAAGCCTCGGGGTCGGTCCCGTCGACGAACGACACCTCGATGCCGAGGCGGCGCAGGGTGTGCTGGAAGAGCGTGTGGGTGCCACCGTAGAGGGCGGCGGCGGAGACGAAGTGGTCGCCGGCGCCGGCCAGGTTGAGGACGGCGGCAGTCAGGGCCGCCTGGCCCGACGAGAAGGCGACCGCGGCGACGCCGCCCTCGAGCGCCGCGACACGCTCCTCGAGCACGGCCACCGTCGGGTTGGAGATACGGGAGTAGATGTGGCCCTCGGCCTCGAGGGCGAAGAGCCGCGCCGCATGGTCGGCGTCGTCGAAGACGAACGAGGTCGACTGGTAGATCGGCACGGCGCGCGCGCCGGTCTGCGCGTCGGGTGTGTGGCCGGCGTGCAGGGCGAGCGTCTCGAAGCCCCGCGGGCGACCCGGAGCGCCGGCGCCCTCCGCGCCTTCGTTCGTCTTCGCGTGCTCGTCGCTCATGGGCCGCTCCATCCCGTCCGTGACCTGCGAAGCATACCCTCTCGCGCAGGTATGATGGCCCCGTGAGCGAGCTCAGGGAGACCCTGCGGCGCGAGCTCCCCGGCC